>CAMVJN010000136.1 GCA_947167825.1 uncultured Selenomonadales bacterium
AAAACGGCTATCAGGGAGTCCTGATGGCGCCGACGGAAATCCTCGCGCGCCAGCATAGCGAGACATTTACGCGGCTTCTGGCGGACACGGGCATCCGCATCGGGCTTCTTTCCGGGAAACTGACGCCCAAGCAGCATGAAGAAACGCTTGCGGAGATTGCGGCGCATAAAATCGACATTGTCATCGGGACCCATGCGTTGATTCAGGACAAGGTTTGTTACGATGAGCTGGGGCTTGTCGTGACCGACGAGCAGCACCGTTTCGGCATCGCCCAGCGTGCCGAGCTGAAAAAGCGGGGAGAAAAGACTCCGGACGTTCTCGTCATGACGGCGACTCCGATTCCGCGCACGATGACTCTGACGGTCTATGGCGATCTCGACGTTTCGCGCATCGAGGGCTTGCCGCCGGGACGGAAGCCGGTGCGGACATTTGTTCGTACAGAAGAGCGGCGCGGGCTGATATATAACTTCGTGAAAAAGGAAATCGAGGCTGGGCGGCAGGCTTATGTCGTCTGTCCGTTGATCGAGGAAAGCGGGGAATCGGACCTGCCGTCGGCTGAGGCAATTTACGAAGAGCTTTCCGGCGGCATATTTTGGGGCATTCCCTGCGGACTGGTGCATGGCAAGCTGAAGCCGAAGGAAAAGGAAGAGGCCATGCGCGCGTTTTACGAAGGGGAAACGAAGCTCCTCGTCGCGACGACGGTCATCGAGGTCGGCGTGGACGTGCCGAACGCGACCGTTATGGTGGTGGAGCACGCCGAGCGGTTCGGCCTTGCGCAGCTTCATCAGCTTCGCGGCCGCATCGGGCGGGGAAAATATCAATCCTACTGCATCCTGATCGGCGGAGGGAAAGAGGGCGCGGAGAATGAACGCCTGCGCGCGATGGAACGCACCGCCAGCGGTTTCGCTCTTGCGGAAGAGGATTTGCGGCTGCGCGGGCCGGGACAGTTTTTCGGCTCCATGCAGCACGGGCTGGGCGACCTCAAAATCGCGAACGTGCTCCGCGATACGGATATCCTGATCCGCGCAAGGCGCGCGGCGATGGAAACGATGGAAGAGGCGCGGGATATGCGCTATGTGCTGGAGGTACTGCGGCTGAACTACAGCAACCGCTTCGGAAAGATATTGGACGCGTAATATTCTTTTTTCAGAATGCATTGTTATGATTTCCGTAATAAAAAAACAATGGGGGAATAGATTTGCGCGTCAAATCGGAAGGCACGGTCAAGCTCGCTGCCTTTTTTTTGCTCGTTTTGCTGGTTGCGGCCATTTGGCTTCTTTGTCCCGGGGAATGCGCCCGTCTCTGGCACATCATGACCTGCGGGGATATGCAGGAAACGATTGATTTTATTCGCTCCTTCGGCGTTTGGGCAATGTTTTTCAGCTTTTGCCTCGACGTCCTCGTCAACGCTCTCGGCTTTTTGCCTTCTATTTTCATCTCGACGGCGAACGGCGTGCTTTTCGGCGTCGTGCCGGGCGTCATCGTATCTTGGCTTGCGGAAACGACGGGCGTGATTATAAGTTTTTTCCTGATGCGGACAATCCTGCGGGACTCGGCGGAAAAGCTGATACAGAAAAGTCCGTACCTGACCAGGCTTGACGAATTCAGCGGGGAAAAAGGGTTTCAACTGATGCTGGTTGCGCGCACGCTGCCGTATTTTCCTTCGGGCATACTGACGGCTCTCGGCGCAGTCAGCCGCATCAGTGCAAAAGATTATATGCTTTCCAATTTAATAGGAAAGTTCCCGTCGACGGCTTTGGAAGTCATTATCGGGCACGACGCGGTACTGTTCCATGAGCACATGGATCGTCTGGCGATTGTAGTGACGCTGGCGGCGGCCGTTTACGCCGCGCTCTGGTATGTGCAGAAACGGCGCGGAAAGAAAGATAAGAACGACAGCAATGCAAATGAATAATAATTATGGGGGACAATTTACGCAATATGGAAAATAAAAAGAATTCCTTTTCGGGGACGCTAGGATTTATCCTTGCGGCTGCGGGCAGCGCGATCGGGTTGGGAAATATCTGGAGATTCCCGTATTATGCGGCAAAAAACGGCGGCGGCGTATTTTTGGCCACATACCTGTTTTTGCTTTTGACCTTCGGAATCACGCTTTTGATTACGGAAATCTCTATCGGCCGAAAGACGAAGCACAGCCCGCTCAAGGCCTATGGAGCGATTCAACCGCGCTGGCGCTGGATCGGAATATTTTCCACGCTGGTGCCGTTCATTATTCTTCCTTATTATTGTGTGATTGGCGGTTGGGTGCTTAAATATTTCACCGTCTTTTTGTGCGGCAATCTGGAGCATGCCGTGGATTCCGGATATTTCGGGGCCTATATTACGGGCATGGCGCAGCCGCTGGCGTTCATGACGGTTTACATTTTCCTGACAGCGTTTGTCATCTATCGTGGCATCAACGAAGGCATAGAAAAAATGTCGCGGACACTGATGCCGATTCTTTTGCTCCTGGTCATCGCCATCGCCGTTTTCTGCCTGACCATCAGCCACAATGACGGTACGGTGACCCGCACAGGCATGGAAGGCCTGTGGATTTATCTCGTCCCGGATATTTCCGGGATGACGGTCGGGAATTTCTTTTCGGTAGTTTTGGACGCCATGGGACAACTCTTTTTCTCCATCAGCGTCGCTATGGGCATCATGGTCGCTTACGGCGCTTACTTTGATGATTGCGGGAACATTTTCAAGAGTGCGATGCAAATCGAGTTCTTTGACACCTTCGTAGCCTTTCTCGCCGGGGTCATGATCATTTTGCCGGTCTATGTGTTTTTGGGAAAAGAAGGCATGAGCGCTTCCGGGCCTTCGCTCTTGTTCGTTTCGATGCCGAAAGTCTTTAACGCGATGGGCGCTGTCGGCCACGTCGTCGGCGCGGCCTTTTTCCTGATGGTTTTCTTCGCGGCGCTGACCAGCTCGATTTCCATCATGGAAGCCGTGATCTCGTCGCTGATGGAAGCGTTCTCCTGGTCGCGGGAAAAAGCGACGATCATTGAGGGGATTATCGCGGTCGCTATTGGCGTTCTTGTCTGCCTCGGCTACAACGTGCTGTATTTTGAAATGCCTCTGCCGAACGGCGCGACGGGACAGATTCTCGACCTGTTCGACTTCTTCAGCAACAATATTTTCATGCCGGTCGTCGCCATCGCCACATGTCTTTTGATCGGCTGGGGCGTGAATCCCGGCGTCGTGATCGAGGAAATGACGAAAAACGGAGAGGAGTTCCGGTTCAAAAGGGCGTATTCCGTCATGATCCGGTATATCGTTCCCGTCCTGCTGCTGGTACTGTTTTTGCAATCCGTCGGGATAATTCGTATGTAAATATACATGTATTTTTTATTGCTTCCTTGCTTTTTACAGGGAATATGTGTTACAGTAAATACGTTATTTTTTGAAGGCTTTTGCTTTCGGCGTTTTCCTTGGCATGATTTGGAGGCGATGACATGGTTAAGGTTTTGGTGAACGGCGCTTGCGGGCGCATGGGGCAGTCCGTGGTCAAAGCGGTGCTGGCCGACGAAGAGCTTTCTTTGGTCGCGGCAGTGGATATCCGCGCAGAGGAAGACGCGGGCACAATGGTCGGGCAGGCTCCCTGCGGAGTTCCGGTGACGACGAATCTCGCGGACGCCATCGACAAGGCGCATCCCGATGTCATGGTGGATTTCACGCGTCCGGACGTGGCGCTGCAAAACGCGATTACGGCGATTGAAAGCGGCGTTTCGCCTGTCATCGGCACGACCGGACTGAATGACGACGCGAAAAAGCAGCTTTCGGCGCTGGCAGAAAAGAAAAAAACGCCGTGCTTCATCGCCCCGAATTTCGCGATCGGCGCGGTACTGATGATGATGATGGCAAAACAGGCCGCGAAATATATGCCTAATGTTGAGATTATCGAGCTGCATCACGACAACAAGCTCGACGCTCCTTCGGGTACAGCGCTCCAGACGGCGGAACTGATCCGCGAGGTGCGCGGCGATATGCGGCAGGGCCATCCCGACGAAAAGGAAACGATTCCCGGCGCGCGGGGCGCGGTGGTCGGCGGATTGCACATCCACAGCGTGCGGCTGCCGGGCTATGTCGCCCATCAGGAGATTATCTTCGGCGGGCTGGGACAGACACTCTCGATTCGTCACGACTCGATGGATCGCGAGTCCTTCATGCCGGGCGTCGTGCTGGCGTGCAAAAAGGTCCGTTCGCTCTCCGGGTTGGTAGTCGGATTGGAAAAGTTGCTGTAAAGAAAGGAAAGAAACGATATGAAGAAGTACAATACGGCGATTCTCGGCGCTACGGGCGCGGTAGGGCAGGAATTCCTGAAGTTGATCGAGGAACGGGATTTTCCCTTTGACAACCTGAAGCTTCTCGCGTCGAAGCGTTCGGCGGGCACGAAGCTCACGGTCAAGGGCAAAGAATACGTTGTCGAGGAAGCGATGGAGGACTCCTTCAAGGACGTAAAAATCGCGCTGTTTGCCGGCGGCTCCATCAGC
>CAMVJN010000137.1 GCA_947167825.1 uncultured Selenomonadales bacterium
AACGGCCGCAAGGACGGCGGCGGATACACGGAGCTCGCCTTCCCGAAGCCGAACGAGACGAAGCCGCTGCCGAAGATCAACTACACGTTGGCCTTTGAGCCGTACCAGTGGGTGCTGGGCACGGGCATCTGGGTAGACTATATCGACGATCGCGTCGCCCAGCGGCAGGCGGAAGCAGACGCGGAATTCCGTGCTTCGCTGATGAAGATCGCCGGGCTGATCATCTTCATTGAGATCATCATCGCCGCGGTCGCCGCGTTCCTCGGCAACCGCATCGTCGCGCCGATCCTCCGCATCACGGAGCGCATGGGCGTCCTGTCCACCGGCGATTTCCGCGAAAGCTCCGATCACGCAGAGGATATGGACCGTTCGGACGAGATCGGCGAGATGAGCCGCGCCATGCAGACGCTGCGTGGAAATGTGGCGAAGCTCCTGAAGCGGGTCATGGAATCCGCTTCCGACGTCACCACGGCCTCCGAATCCATGACAGAGAGCGCAGAGCAGTCCGCCGAGGCCATCAATCTCGTGGCGGATTCCGTTGTGAAGATCGCCGAGGACTGCAACGAGCAGTTCACCGAGGTGGAAAACGCCAACGCGCAGACGGAAGACCTGGCGCGAAACATGGCGCATTTCAAGGACACGCTGTCCGACGCGAACCAGAAGATCGACCGCACCAACGAAGCGGCGGACAAGGGCGCGAAGAACATCAACAACGCCGTGGAGCAGATGAAGCTCATCGAGACCTCGGTACGGCAGTCCGCCGACGTCATCGCGGAGCTCGGGCGCGAGTCCGACCGCATCGGCACTATCATCGACACCATCACCGCCATCGCGGGCCAGACGAACCTGTTGGCGCTGAACGCCGCCATCGAAGCGGCACGGGCCGGAGAGCACGGGCGCGGCTTCGCCGTCGTCGCGGACGAGGTCCGGAAGCTGGCCGAGCAGTCCCAGCAATCGGCCAGCGAGATCGCGACCATCATCCAGGCCATCCAGCAGAAATCCGGCGACGCCGTCCAGGTCATGCAGACGGGCGTCGAGCAGGTGGCCAACGGCACGGCGGCTGTGGACGGCGCGGGCGATACGTTCCGCGAGATCGCGAACATGGTCACCGAAGTGGCCGCCCAGTCGAAGCGCATGGAAGGGATCGTCGGCGGCCTGAATTCCAGCACGGACGTCATTTCCAACGCGGTAGTGAAGATCAGCGATATGAGCAAGAACGCCTCGCAGGAATCGGAAACGGTTTCCGCCTCCACCGAGGAGCAGACCGCCACGGTCCACGAGATCGCCAACGCCTGCCGCAACCTTTCGTCCCTGGCCCAGGAGCTGCAAAGCGTGGTGCAGCAGTTCAAGATCTGACGCTGACAGCTTTTTGCATGAAGTCGTAAGCGGCAGTCAAAATTTAATAACGCGCGAAAAAAGGGGCTGCCCATGAAAATTTTGCCTTCATGCGGCAGCCCTTTTACACTTCCTCCCACCTTTTGATTACGCTACGAAGGCACGGGCGCAATCCTCTGCCGCGAGTTGCGCACGGATAGGGACTCCGTTCCCTTGTGGCAAAAACGGCGATATGGTATGCTGAAAACATCTATGAAAAGATAAGGGGGCTTACCATGAAGAAGAAAACGATTTGCGCGCTGGCGCTTTGCGCGGCGCTTTCCGTCGGGGGCGCGACCGTGCCGCAGTTGGATGCGCCCGTTGCATTGGCTGCGGAAGTTGACGCGTCGATCCAATATCTGCCGCTGACGAAGCGCACGCGGTATTTCGCGGACGGCGACCAGACCGGGGCGCTGCTCATCTCCCACTGGACCAGCGTCGATTTCGTCGGCAGCTCCGGAAGCTATAACGACATCGCAAAAGCCCTTGCCGCGTATACCGAGCAGGAAGCGATAAACGCCGATGCAGCCCGCGCCGAAATGACCTCCGACGCGGCCCAGGAACGGGCCGCGCGCAAGGCGGACGGCGGAACTTTCTATGGACCTTTCGAACGCACGCGGGATATCTTCATTCGCCGCGCCGACTCGCGAGTAGTCAGCCTGCTGGAATCCGGCTCGTCGTACACAGGCGGCGTGCACGGCTCTTACGGCTCCGGCGGAGAAAATTTCGACGCCCGAACGGGAAAGAAACTCGCCCTGTCCGACGTCTGCCCGAACACCGAAGGGCTGATTGCGGCAATCATCGCCCAGATGGGCTTCGACTACCCGGACGCTTCCTTCATGCAGAACGGCAGCACGCTGATGCAGGACATGGTGCGGCAGATGGTTTCGGACGGCTCGATTCCATGGACGCTGGACGCGCGGGGCATTTCCTTCTATTTCAACCCGTATCTGATCGCCTCCTACGCCGAAGGCATTTTCACCACGACGATCCTTTTCTCCGAGCACCCGGATCTTTTCGCCGGGGACTACGGCGTCGGCCCCGCGGCATACGCGATGGAACTGCAGCCGCATCTCATCACGCGGCTTTCCGACAGCCCGCGCGATCATCGACTGATGGTCAGTAATGGCTACAAAGAGCTTGTGATCACTTTCGGCGGCATGAATATCAGCGACCCCGTTTCCGTCGAGGACGTCCATCCCGTCGTGGTCGGGCTCGAGGACGGAAGGCACTATCTCTATGTGGACTGCCTGCAGGAGGGACGCCGCGTAATCCGCGTCTACGACCTGAACATGCCGGAGCCGGCCTGCATCGGCGTCCAGCCCATGACGCTGCTGGCTTCGTCCGTTGACCGCGACGATGACAAAGAGTGGTATGTGATGGCGGATCCGATGAACTTCACGGCGACCTCAACGGAAAACGAAGCGCCAGTCCGCTGCCGCGTCGGAAGCGACGGACGCATTGAGTTTCTTGGCGAAGGATAACAAATAATAAAAATACTGCCGCGGGAATGCGATTTTTCCCACGGCAGTATTTTTTTGCGTGATTCGTCGGGGAGGGCTAGGCCTTAATCACCTTCTCGCCGCCCATGTACGGTACGAGCACGTCCGGCACGACCACGGAGCCGTCCTCCTGCTGGTAGTTTTCGAGGATTGCGGCGACGGTGCGGCCCACGGCGAGGCCGGAGCCGTTCAGCGTGTGGCAGAATTCCGGCTTGTCCTTCGGCGTGCGGCGGAACCGGATGTTCGCGCGGCGCGCCTGGAAGTCGAGGCAATTCGAGCAGGACGAAATTTCGCGGTAGCGGTTCTGGCTCGGGAACCAGACCTCGATGTCGTAGGTTTTCGCCGAAGTGAAGCCCATGTCGCCGGTGCAGAGCGTCACGACATGATACGGCAGCTTCAGCTGGCGCAGCACTTCCTCGGCGTCGTTTACCATCGTCTCCAGCGCCGCCCAGGAATTTTCCGGCTGCTCGAACATGATCAGCTCCACCTTGTTGAACTGGTGCTGGCGGATCAGCCCGCGGGTGTCCTTGCCCGCGCTGCCCGCCTCGGCGCGGAAGCTGGCCGTGTAGACCGTGTAATGCTCGGGCAGTTTCGCGCCGTCGAGGATTTCCTCGCGGTGGAAATTCGTGGCCGGAACTTCCGCCGTCGGCACGAGGTACGAATCCAGCCCCTCGATCTTGAACATATCCTCGGCGAATTTCGGGAGCTGGCCGGTGCCGATCATGCTGTCACGGCTGACGATGTACGGCGCCAGCATCTCGGTGTAGCCCTGCTTCGCGTGCAGGTCCATCATGAAATTGATGCAGGCGCGTTCGAGCCGTGCGCCGAGCCCGACATAGAACGTGAACCGCGCGCCGGAAACCTTCGCCGCACGCTCCGCGTCGAGGATGCCAAGGCCGTCGCCGATATCCCAATGGGACTTCGGCTCGAAAGAGAACTGCTTCGGCTCGCCCCATTTGCGAAGTTCCGGATTGTCGTTGTCGTCCACGCCGAGGGGAACGTCCTCCTTCGGCATGTTCGGGATGCGCAGCAGGATCTCCCGGAGCTTTTCCTCCGTCTCCTTCAGCTCGCCGTCCAGCGCCGCGATCTTGTCGCCGACCTCGCGCATTTCCTTTACCAGCGCGTCGGCGTTCTCGCCGTTCTTCTTCATCACGCTGATTTCCTTCGACGCCGCGTTGCGCTTCCCCTTCAGCGCCTCCACCTCGCCGAGGATTTCCCGGCGGCGCTTCTCCAGATCGGAAAAGTCGTCCAGCTTCATCGGGTTGTGGCGGCGCTCCAGCATCGCCTGCACCTCGTCCAGATGGTCGCGCACAAATTTCATGTCCAACATAAAAAAGCCCCCCATGGATGCGAATTTTCTTCCGTAATATTATATAGTATATAGTCACAACGCGGGACTGTCAAACCTGCCGTCCCTTATTTCTCCGGCAGGACTTCCAGCCAGTAGCCGTCCGGGTCCGAAATGAAGTAAATCCCCATGCCCGGATTCTCGTAACAGATGCAGCCCATTGTTTTGTGTTTCTCGTGGGCGCCGTCAAAGTCCTCCGTCGTGAAGGCCAGATGGAACTCGTTGTCCCCCAG
>CAMVJN010000138.1 GCA_947167825.1 uncultured Selenomonadales bacterium
CACCATTTGAGGTTTATCATTCAAAATCGTTGCACTTAGCTTGACAATTCGCCCCGGTTAGAAACGTGCGCCGCCGGGCGCACACGCAAAAACCCGCAGGAGCATCTGCCCCTACGGGTGTTTTTTATCATCAATACCAAGCATCACGCGCGGCTCGGCGCGCGCAGGCCGACGCCGAAACGCAGTTTTTCCAGATCGCCCGCGTTTTCCGCGCGGAGCACGCAAAAACTGCCGCAATGCTCACATTCCAACACGATGTAGCTGCCGCAGATATCCACCGTCAGCTCCTCGCAGCCGCAAGGGCAAACAATCTCGTCATTCCTCGCCAGATCGTGCACGCGGTTCAGCGCTTCCAGCAAGATTCGCTGCTTTTCGATAAAATTCTTTCCGTCGTGAGGATGAAGCGCCTCGAACTCGGCTTGGTTGAACCGCATCAGTTCCTCGATCCGTCTGCGACGCCCGATATAGCCCAACTCAAAGCGATCCGTCGCACAGTAAATCTTTTCAAGGCCGATATGGCGGAGACGGCGAAGCGCGTACACGAAGCGGTTTTCCGTGCCGCAGACGACGCAGGTCGCCTCAACGGCGACGCGCCCGCGGGAAAGACGAAGAAGCCTCGCTTTTTCATGGCCGCAGCTTTCGCACACAAGCCGCGTCTGCCGCTCGCCGGAAAAATAAGGAACATCATGGATATGAATGCTCCCGCAATGCTGGCAATACAACGCCAGTCCGCACGCGTCCCGGATCAGCATGACCGCTTCGCCTCCCTTCAACCGTCATTTATTTTTCTTATTATTTTTCTTATTATTCTATTCGCGACAAATGTAAAAAATCCTGCCGTTTTCCCTTATTCTTTTCAAAATAAACGCAAAAAAACACCGGAAGGAACCCCTCCGGTGCAAACTTACTGAATTACAGATTACTGGGAAATGTCCATCGTGTTCTGGCGGATTGCCGCAAGCGTCGCGTTTTTCGTGTACGCCTGCTTCTCCTCGAACTGCTCGAAGGTGCTTGTCGACTCCTGCATCTTCTTCGCCGTCGCGCGGTTGCCCTCGCGGGCCGCCATCTCATTCGACTGCTGGAATCGGGAAGAACCCGCTTTCGTCTCGCTCCCGAAATTGGACACGCTCAGATTCCTCGAAGCCTCTTTCGAGGCTGCGTGTGCCGCGCTGTATCCTTCCTGCGCCGTTTGATTGGCAATCGTATTGAGCCCCACACTGCCGATCAACATTTTCATTACCTCCTTGTCTGATATTTGTTCACGTTCATTATATAGCAAAGGCTTATGCAACGCAAGCTTTTTATAAAAATTTACATAAGATTTTTTCTCTATAGACAAAATTCAACCCCGACGCTGCGCGCTCGGAGAGAAGCGGCGCATTCCTGTCCTTGTCCGAAAGGATGATGGGACGTATCGGCCATTCGACGCCGATTTCCGGGTCGTCCCAGCGAATCCCGCCGTCGTGTTCCGGCGAATAATAATTGTCCGCCTTGTACTGCACCTCGACGTCGTCGGTCAGCGTGATGAATCCGTGGGCAAAGCCCCGAGGGATGAAAAGCTGCTTCTTGTTTTCCGCCGACAGGCGCACGCCGGCCCACCGGGCATACTGCGGCGAACCTTTGCGGATATCCACCGCCACGTCGAAAATCTCGCCCCGCGTCACACGCAGGATTTTCGCCTGCGCCATCGGTTCCAGCTGGTAATGGAGCCCGCGCAGCGTCCCTTTCTCCGACGAGAACGAATGATTATCCTGCACAAAAACAGCGTCGATGCCCGCCGCCTTCAGCTCGCGGTCCGACCAGCTTTCCAGGAACCAGCCCCGCGCGTCGCCGAACACCTTCGGCATAATCTCAAAAACGCCCTTCAAATTTGTTTCCTTTATCTCCAGCATCAAATCTCACCTCATAAAATGCAGGGTCATCCCTCTTTGATGATTCTCCGCAAATATTTGCCGTACTCATTTTTCAGCAGCGGCTTCGCCAGCCGCTCCACCTGCGGCGCATCAATATAGCCCATACGGTAGGCGATTTCCTCGACACAGGCGATTTTGAGTCCTTGCCGCGCCTGGATTGTCTGCACGAAGGATGCAGCCGCCAAAAGCGTCTCATGGGTACCCGTGTCGAGCCACGCAAAGCCGCGCCTCATTTTTTCCACGTGCAGCTTGCCCCGCGAAAGATATTCGCGGTTCACGTCGGTGATCTCCAATTCGCCGCGCGCCGACGGTTTCACGCTGCGGGCAATTTCCACAATATCCTTGTCGTAGAAATAAAGTCCCGTTACCGCGAAATTCGAGCGGGGCTTTTTCGGCTTTTCCTCCAGGCTCACCGCTGTCCCCGAGCTGTCGAATTCCACGACGCCATAGCGTTCCGGATCGCTGACATAGTAAGCGAAGACCGTCGCACCGTCATCCTGGCTCGCTGCCCGCTGCAGGGAAACGGCCAAATCGGAGCCGTAAAAAATATTGTCGCCGAGAATCAGCGCGCAGCTATCGCCCGCGATAAATTCCTCCCCAATCAGGAACGCCTGCGCGAGTCCGTCCGGGCTTGGCTGCTCGGCGTAGGAAAGTTCAAGCCCCCATTGGCTGCCGTCGCCCAAAAGCGCCCGAAAATTCCCACTGTCCTGCGGCGTCGTGATCACGAGGATATCCCGAATCCCCGCGAGCATCAGCGTCGAAAGCGGATAATAAACCATCGGCTTGTCATAGACCGGCATCAGCTGCTTTGAAACGACCCGGGTCAGCGGATACAACCGCGTTCCCGAGCCGCCCGCAAGAATGATCCCCTTCCGTATCACCATTCTCCCTCCCAACTGATACTGCTCTCTGTTAAGATTTTTAAATCTTTGCAGAGAGCGCATGAGACGCCAGACGAGCTGCAGCCTGCGAAGCAGGAGAAACAGTCCACCGGACTGTTTCTCTCAGGTCAAAATTTTTATTTAAAATTTTGGTCTGAGACAAGTATGACAAAAAAAGCGGGGCTCTCTCCCCGCTTTTATGCATTTATGTTCCTAAGCCTGCACCGCAATGTTCAGCTCCATGGTTTGCCCGCCGATATCCATGTCCACGACAAGATAATTCTCGCTGCTGATCTTGATCTGGAAATCCTGCCCCACGGTCAGGCTCGGCGTGGAAATATCCACTGTGTAGCCCATCGCCGCCAAGTTCGTCGCGGCGTTGGCCGTCAGCATATTGCTCATTTCCGACAGCGCGCTCTGCGCCATCTCGTCCAACTCTGCCACCGGCATGCCCATCATCATTTTCGAGGCCACGAATTTCGCCGCATCCGCCGACATATTGTAAACCACGTTCCCGCGAAGCCCCTTGGTGAAGCCCACGATAATGGAAACGCCGAGGCTTTTGCAGGTCTGGTTCTTTACACCCATTTTCGTGCGCTTCGGCACTTCGAAGCCCATCTGCGGCATCACGGCAACAAGAGCGTCGATGAATGGATTGACCAATTTTGCATCCATGCCCTCATTCCCCCTCCGCGAACCCGACGTTCATGCAAATATTCCCGAAGCGCGTCTGCGCCTCGATATAATACGAAGAGATTTTAAAATTCGCGATGCGGATATTTTTGCCCACAATCGTGCCCGGCGGCGAAATCCGCATGTCGACGTCCTTCAAGTCGTTGACGACAGACGCGCAGCGCCCCGCAATGATATTCGCGGCCTCCTCAATGACGTCGCTGGCCTCCTCGGCGGTCATCTTGTCGTCGTCGCCTTTCATCAGGATAGCCCGCGCAACCCCGTACATGGTATCCATATCCATATAGATGACGGCGCGTCCCATCGGGCAGCCAGTCAGGCCGATGATAACAGCGATCCCTGAAGCGATATCGAGATAAGACCCCTCCGCTCTCGTCGTGCTGACTTCGCTGTGGACGCCCACAAGACTGAACAGGCTCTGCCGGAGAACTTTCGCGAAGGACTGGATATAAAGGTCGCGCACCCCCGTAGTCCGCTTCACATCGTCGGAAACAATGCAGGAAAGCGCGTCAATCAGTTCATAGGGACTGACCGGCTTTTGCAGGAAAGAAGAAATGCCGGCTTCACGCCCGCGCTCTATCAGGCTCGCGTCTTTCATCGCGCTGATCATGACAATGCGCGCGTTCGGGTCGATCTCCCGGATACGGCGGCTGCACTCGATGCCGTCGGCGTCGGGCAAATTCATGTCCATCGTGACCGCCATCGGCTGGAGCGTCTGGTATTTGAGCACAGCGTCCGCAGCATTGGAAGCCATACCGCAGACCTCAAAATTCGTCTTCGACATCATATTGGCAAGCATCGCGCAACTGACGCGCGAGTCATCCACTATCAAAACCTTGATTCGTTCCATTTGCTTCCCCCGCCCTGTTTAGGTATATACATCTTTGTTGAATATTGCGCAACTTGCCTTCCCCTCAAGCCTGCAAATAAAAAGTCAATAGGGGAAAGCAAAAAAATTTCAAAA
>CAMVJN010000139.1 GCA_947167825.1 uncultured Selenomonadales bacterium
CGCGTTCATCGTTTCCGAGAAGCTCATGCCCTGCGGAATCACGCCCGCGCCTGTCATCTGGGGCTGAGTTTGCTGTGCGCCGGGCTGGCTGTCGCCGCGCTCTGCCGCACGTGCGCCATCCAGTTCCTCGCCGCCCGAAGCGCGAACCGCCTCGTCCATCATCGAGCCTTGCTGCTGGTTCTGCTGCTGCGGCTGACGGTTCAGCATATCGCCGAGATCCTGGCGCGTGTTTTGCATCTTGTCGAGGACTACGTCTTCGACGGTCAGAGGTACGCCCGCAAAAAGGCTTGTCGTATTGTCGGAGCGCTCGCTCTTCGCTGCCCGCACATCTTGAACTGTCGGTGCAGATTGCGCGGCATTCTGAAGAACCGCTGCCGCCTGCTCCGGCTGCTCCAGGATCGTCTCGCCCATTTTGAGGGACGGTGCCTCGGTCTGAACCTGTGGGGAAAGCTGCGCCTGATCGAGAACCGGCTGCTGCGCCAGTCCTTCGGCCGGCACCACGGCCTCCTGAACCTCTGTTGAGAACTCCGGCAGCGTTTGGTTCGTAATTCTCACACCCGCGCCGTTTTCCGACGAAAGCATATCCATCAGCTGCTGGTTTTGCGCCGCCTGCTGCTCCTTCGCCGCATCCTGCGGGAGCAACGCGTCCAGGGTTCCCGTCTGGAACGCCTGCGCCGTCGTCTCCGGTATTTCCGGAGTTTCCGCCATTGTCATCGCTTCGGACATGGCAACTTCCGCCCCCGGCATTGCCGCCGTCGGCTGCGTCTCAGGAGACGTCTGCGTCTGCGCGCTTCCGGCCATCGCCATCAGCATCGCGTTCAGTGTCGTCGCTGCGCCCGCCGTCTCGGAAACATCCTGTACGTCTTCCGTCGCCTTGCCCTCTTCCGTTTTTGCGGTTTTTTCTTTTTTCCCGCTCTTCGGAAGCTCGGCAGCCTCTTCCGCCGCTTCTACCGCTTTTTCTTCGACAGTGCCGACATCTTTCGCATCCGTCTCTTTGGCGTCGACCGGCTTTGTGTCAGCGTTTTTCGCTTCCGGCTGCTTCGCGTCTTTTGCTTCGGCCTTCGGGGCTTTCTCCGGCTCCGCTTTCGCGTCCTTTTGGGCATTTTTCGCGTTGTCCAGCGCACTGCCGAAGTCGTTCTTGTCCGCCTTCGCGCTCTGCGCCGCCGTCTTCGACTGCACCGCGGAACGAAGCGAAGAAGTTTTACTGCCCTGCGCCGCACCTGCCGGTTTCACGCCCGGCTGCATCATCAGATTTTCTGCTTTCATCTGTTCACCACCTTTCCTTTCGTTATATGTATGGATTTATATGGAATGTTCCCTTTCCGGAACCAGTCCATCAAAACCATCCGATTATATATCGAAAAAAAAGCGGAATTTCTTAATACCAATATCAGGCCCAAATTTTAAAAAAATTATTCTTCTTCCCCGCTCCGGGGAGCAGGCACAAGCTGGTCGCCGGGCGAGGCCATGCTGGATCGTCTGCCCGTGTAAATACTGCGCGTCAGGCGCGCGGAATGGCCGGGATCGAGCGACGCAAGCACTTTCGCAGCCTGGGACTCGTCCATTTTTTGCAGCACGGCGACGGCGATCTCGTCGTCAAGATCGGTCATGATGTCAGCGGCCGCCTCCGGCTTCATTTCATTGTAGAGTTTCGCCAGCTTCGAGACGCGCTTCCTTTCAGCGGCCTCCGCTTCTTTCTGCTTTTTTTCGATTTCTTCCTGCGTCAGCACGATCGGCTTGGATTCTTCTTCCTTCTTGATCGGCGTCGGCTTATCGGCCTTCTTTTCGTCTTTCTTGCCGTCCGTTTTGCCGTCCTCCGGCTTCTTTTCCCCTTCGGCGGGCTGTTCCTCCGGCGGCGGCGACGAGAGCTTCTCGTCAACGGCTTTTGCCGCCGGCTGGAAAATATATTCGTCGAAAACCGCCGGAGTCTTTTTTATCGGCTCCACGATATACTCGCTGATGAAAGGCAGCGCGTGCTGATCGATCTGTTCGTTGACCTCATATACATCAAAGACGCGAAGATAGACGCCGGCAAAAAATCCGGCCGCCACAATCCCGCCCAAGGCCAGCAAGATTCCGAGGACTTTCAGCAGGCGCTTTCCGAATCGACGCAAAGCCGATTCTTCCGCAACTTCCAGCTCTTCCCCCGTTTGTTCGGTTGTCTCTTCCGCCGCATCTTTCGGCTTTTCCGCCATCGTTTCACCTGCTTTGCATCGCCGTCAACATTGTCCGTTATTCTTTTTCACCTATACAAATCCAGAACGGACGAAACGTATTGCTGTGTTTCGCTGTACGGGGGGACGCCGCCGTATTCGCGCACGGCTTCCGGCCCGGCGTTGTATGCTGCAACCGCTTTCCGGACGTCGCCACCGAACGTATCCAGCATTTGTTTCAGATATTTTGCGCCGCCTTCGATATTCTGCGCCGCATCATAGGGATTGACCCCCAAGGATTCCGCTGTTTCCGGCATCAACTGCATAACGCCGACGGCTCCCGTGGCGGAAATCGCGCCCTGCTCATAGCCGGACTCGACCTCGGCGACCGCCGAGACGAGATTCGGATCCACGCCGTATTTTCCCGCCGCTTCCTGGATGACAGGCAGATAAGCGCTGTCCTGCGGCACGGAAAGCGGCAGGGTGTCCGCCTTTCCCGCAACAGATGCGGGCTTTTCCTCCCCCTTCGCCCTCTGCGCATTTTGCGAAGGCGACTGGGACGCAGCAGCACCGCTTCCCCGATTCGGCGTTTTCGACTTGATCTCGTCCTTCAGCATCTGTTGAAAACCGACCGCGCCGCCTCTGGGCCGCCGCATACCGATTTTATATTCAATATCCTCTATCCTGTTGACCACCGCGTTGATCGATGAAAAATCCATTACGCGCCCGCCTTTCTCATATATAGCTGAAGCCCGATCTCGTCGAGCATCTTGTTTTCTTCAAACAGGAGTTCATCTTTGTATTGCTGCAGCCTTTTTTCCTTGAGCTGCTCGATGCTTTTGAGCTTCGACATCATTTCCAGGAGTTCTTTCAGCCGCTGCTGGCGCGCGTTTTGCGCCTCCAGGATCGTCTGCTGCTGCTGCTCTATTTGCTGGCGTTTCCAGTTCACATAGCTGGTGAAGGTCATGACGCGGCCAACGCTGATGCGCTTGCCCGCTTTCGTCTGCTCCGCGTATTCCGCCTGGACCTTCTGCATATCCTGCAAGTATTCGGCCAGTTTCGCCCGCGCTTCTTCCAGCGCGCGCGTCGCTTCCGCAAAGCGGCGCTCGGCATCCTCCTTTTTGCGGCGCGTAACGCCCAGGAGCGTTTCCAGTTTGAAACGGAATTTTTTCATACGTCACCCCGTTGCATTGCCCTCCCCTTTGGGGAGGGGGGACCGCTTTAGCGGTGGGTGAGGTTTTTCGATGTAACCTTAACATTTGATGCTACGTTTTCAAACCTCATCCGTCAGCCCTACGGGCTGCCACCTTCCCCAAAGGGGAAGGCTAAATTATCTCTGTTTATATGCTTTCCAATGCCTTCTTCATTTCCTCGAAGCTGGTGACCTCGAAGACGCCCTGGCAGAGGAAATCATTGATTGCGTCGATTTTCTGGATGGCCTCGTCGATTCGTTTGCTGGAGCCCTTGACATAGGCACCGATGTGAATCAGATCCTCGGCTTCCCTGTAAACCGCCATCAGTGCGCGCATATGCTGCGCCGCTTCCCTGTGCTCCTTTGTCACCACGTCGGTCATGACACGGCTGACGCTGGCGAGAATATCAATGGCGGGAAAATGGTTTTGCGCGGCAATCGCGCGGGAAAGCACGATATGGCCGTCCAGGATGCTTCGCACGGCGTCGGCTATCGGCTCGTTCATATCGTCGCCGTCCACGAGGACGGTGTAGATGCCGGTGATCGAGCCGCGGGCGCTGGTGCCCGCCCGCTCCAACAGGCGCGGCAAAAGCGCGAAAACCGACGGCGTATAGCCCCGCGTCGCCGGAGGCTCTCCGATGGTCAGCCCCACCTCGCGCTGGGCCATCGCAAAGCGCGTGACGGAGTCCATCATCAATACCACGCGCCGCCCCTGGTCTCGGAAATATTCGGCGATGGCCGTGGCGGTCATCGCGCCTTTGATGCGGACCAAAGCGGGCTTGTCCGAAGTGGCGACGACGACGACGGAACGCTTCAGCCCCTCCTCGCCGAGGTCGCGCTCGATGAAATCGCGAACCTCGCGGCCGCGCTCGCCGACAAGCGAAATCACGCTGATATCGGCTTCCGTATTGCGGGCGATCATCGAAAGCAATGTGGATTTGCCGACGCCGCTGCCCGCCATGATGCCGATACGCTGGCCGGAGCCGAGGGTAATCAGCCCGTCGATGGCGCGGACGCCGACATA
>CAMVJN010000140.1 GCA_947167825.1 uncultured Selenomonadales bacterium
TTCAAGTCCAGCCAATGGGGCAGCGTCATGGCGCCGTATATATCGCGCACCATCGTATAGCGCGGGTCCACGATATCCGAGGACGGGGTCCGAGTCGTCGCGTAAGCCAGAAGATGCTGGATATGCGCTCGGACGCCGATCTGCGCCGACGGGAAATAACCGCCCTGCACATAATCGCTGGTCGTCCCCAGCCCGCAATAATTATTCTGGTCCGGCGTCACCGTACCGCCGTAACTGAAATTCCCCGTTTCATGAAGCGCCTGCGCGAAGGCCACGTCAGGACGGACGCCCTCCTTCGTCGCTTCCTCATAATAATAGGAAACAAGTTCTTCCGGCGTCACCGAAATATTCGGCGACGGGTTGATCTTCAAAAGATAGTTGACGCACTGCGCTTCCGTCGCCATCGGACCGCCGAGGATATTCTCATTGTCGAGATCCACGGGCAAAAGCTTGTAGTCCACCTTCTCATGGCTTGTTCTCGGCTGCTCCGCTTTTGGATGCAGAAGCGCGTCAATCCGCGCTTTGATGCCACCGTTCGCGCTACTCGCCGAGGTTTGGATCTGCGCCGCGTTTCCGTTCGCGATCCGGTCATGAAGCCGTTTCCCCGCATCCGCTTTCCCCGAAAAGGAAAAAGCGCACGCGCCTGTCAAAAGCAACGCGCAAAAAATCTTCGCGTTCTTGCCGATACTCAATCCGTATCCCCTCCGTACTTTCAAATCATGGTACAAAGTATTTTGCACATACGCATATATTTTATCACAGACTGACTATAAATTCCACCATAAGAAAAAGACAGGCGCAGGGCCTGTCTTTTTCCGTATCTTTGTATCTTGGGCAAATCAGAGCTGCGGGCCTGCCGCTACCAGCGCCTTGCCCTCATCGTTCGTCTCGTACTTCTTGAAGTTCTTGATGAAGCGTCCGGCCAAATCCTTCGCCTTCTTCTCCCACTCGGAAGGATCTGCGTAGGTGTCGCGCGGGTCGAGAATCTTCGGATCGACGCCTTCCAGCTCCGTCGGCACTTCGAGATTGAACATCGGAATTTTCTTCGTAGGCGCCTTCTTGATCGCGCCGCCGAGAATCGCGTCGATGATGCCGCGGGTATCCTTGATGGAAATACGCTTGCCGGAGCCGTTCCAGCCCGTGTTGACGAGATACGCCTTCGCGCCACTCTTTTCCATCTTCTTCACGAGCTCCTGCCCGTACTTCGTCGGATGCAGCTCAAGGAACGCCTGCCCGAAGCAAGCGGAGAATGTCGGCGTCGGCTCGGTGATGCCGCGCTCGGTGCCCGCCAGCTTCGCGGTGAAGCCCGACAGGAAGTAATACTTGGTCTGCTCCGGCGTCAGGATCGAGACTGGCGGCAGCACGCCGAATGCGTCCGCCGAAAGGAAGATTACGCTCTTGGCCGGAGGCGCGGCGGAAATCGGCTTCACAATGTTCTTGATATGGTCGATCGGATAGGAAACCCGAGTGTTCTCCGTCACGCTCTTGTCGGCGAAATCAATCTTGCCGTCCTTGTCCACCGTGACGTTTTCGAGCAACGCGTTGCGCTTGATGGCGTTGTAGATATCCGGCTCGGATTCCTTGTCAAGGTTGATGACCTTCGCGTAGCAGCCGCCCTCGAAGTTGAACACGCCCTTGTCGTCCCAGCCGTGCTCGTCGTCGCCGATCAGGAGGCGCTTCGGGTCGGTGGACAGCGTGGTCTTGCCCGTGCCGGACAGTCCGAAGAAGATCGCAGTGTTCTCGCCGTTCATGTCGGTATTCGCCGAGCAGTGCATCGCGGCAATGCCCTTCAGCGGCAGATAGTAGTTCATCATCGAGAACATGCCTTTCTTCATCTCGCCGCCGTACCAAGTATTGATGATGACCTGCTCGCGGCTCGTGATATTGAACACCACCGCCGTCTCGGAATTCAGTCCCAGCTCCTTGAAGTTCTTGACCTTCGCCTTCGAGGCGTTGTAGACGACGAAATCCGGCTTGAAGTTCTTCAGTTCCTCATCTGTCGGCTTGATGAACATATTGCGGATGAAATGCGCCTGCCAGGCCACTTCCATAATGAAGCGAACCGCCATGCGCGTATCCTTGTTCGCGCCGCAGAACGCGTCGACGACATAGAGCTTCTTATTGGAAAGTTCTTCCTGCGCCAGCTTCTTGACCGCGTCCCAGGTCGCTTTCGACGCGCGATGATTGTCGTTCGGATAGCCCTCGGAATTCCACCAGACCGTGTCCTTGGAATTTTCGTCCTCGACGATGAACTTGTCCTTCGGCGAACGGCCCGTGAACTCGCCCGTCATGACGTTCACCGCGTCCAGCTCCGTGAGCTGCCCCTTGTCGTACCCAGTCAGCTCCGGCTTCATTTCCTCATCAAACAAATATTCATAAGAAGGATTGTGAACGATCTCCGTCGTCCCGGTAATGCCGTACTTGCTCAAATCAATGTCTGCCATGTTCTTTACCTCTCCTTTTTATAAATTCGATTTGGGAATCTCCTTAACAATGATATCTTCTACGCCGTCATAAAAAATCCTGCCGCAAATCCAGAAAAACCGATATTTATTTTTCCGCGAACGCCAGCACGGCGTCGCGCATTTTTTCCTTTTCGCAGCTTCCTTCATGGATTGCCCTCGCGTCCTTCATCGAAGCCAAGCCCTTCGGCGCCGTCGTGCCGCTCTTTTTCTCCAGCCGGTCAAGCAGCTCGAACGGACTGCCCGACGCGTCCTCCCCCAGCGCTTCCAGCACGCTGCCGCTGAATTTGTACGGACTGGCCGTGGAAACGACCACCATCGGGCGCTCGTCATGGGTACGCCGCTGATACTCATGGGCGACAGTCCAAGCCACCGCCGTATGGGTGTCGAGGACGTAATGCTCGGCCTCGAAGACCTCGCGGATTGTCGCTTTCGTCTTGGCGTCGTCGGCCCAGCCCGCCCAGAAATAATTCTGGAACCGCTGGATCATGCCGACGCCGGCGTCATAGCGGCCTTCCGTCGCCAGTGCCTCCATCCAGCCCCGAACGCCGGGCGCGTCCCCGGTCGTATGGTAGAGCATCCGCTCCACATTGCTCGAAACGAGAATATCCATCGACGGCGAAATCGTCTTGAAGAAGTCGCGGTTCTTGTCGTAGTAACCCGTTTGCAGGAAATCCGTCAGCACGTTGTTCTGGTTCGACGCGCAGACGAGCTTTCCGACGGGAAGCCCCATCTGGCGCGCATAGAAGCCTGCGAGGATATTGCCGAAGTTGCCCGTCGGCACTGTGAAATTGATCTGGTCGCCGTTCTTGATCGTTCCTGTTTTCACAAGATCGGCATAGGCGCTGAAATAATAAACGATCTGCGGCACAAGGCGTCCCCAGTTGATAGAGTTTGCCGAGGAAAGCCGTACCCCCGCCCCGTCAAGCTTCGATGCAAAATCCCCGTCGCCGAAAATTTCCTTGACGCCCGTCTGCGCGTCGTCGAAATTCCCTTTGACCGCCACCACAGAGACGTTCCCGCCCTGCTGCGTTACCATCTGCAAGCGCTGCATATCGCTGACACCGCCGTCGGGATAAAAAACCATGATTTTCGTCTGCGGCACGTCGGCGAATCCGGCCAACGCCGCTTTGCCCGTGTCGCCGGAGGTCGCCACGAGGATCAGCGTTTCCTTCGTCTCGCCGGTCTTTTTCAGCGCCTCCGACAGAAGACGCGGCAAGAGCTGGAGAGCCATGTCCTTGAAAGCGCTGGTCGGGCCGTGCCAAAGCTCCAGCACCGAAACATCCCCTACGCATTTGACCGGAGCCACTGCCTCGTCGTCAAATTTTCCGCCGCCGTATGCCCCCTCGACACAGCGGGCGATTTCCTCCACCGTATAGTCGGTCAAAAACAGGCCGAGGATTTTTTTTGCCCGCTCCGCGTAGGAAAGCCCGACCAGTTCCTGCACAAACGCCGCGTCGACTTTCGGGATCTCCGTCGGCACGAAAAGCCCGCCGTCCTCCGCAATCCCCTGCAGGATCGCCTTCGCCGACTCAACGGTCTCGGCTTTCCCCCGCGTGCTCAAATACTTCATTTCCATCTTCCTTTCCTTATTTCAAATGAATGTTTTTCGTTCCGTCAAGAATATGTTACAATAGCTACGCATGGCGATTCAATTTCGCCACGGTGGCATTTGCTGCGCGGATTAAATCGGCGGGCGCGAGCAATATCTGTTCGCCGCGTTTTCCCGCGCTGATCGAGATTGCCGCTTGTGTTTCCGCGCTGGCGTCAAGATAGACCGGATAGGCCTTCTTCGCGCCCAGCGGCGAGCAGCCGCCGCGCACATAGCCTGTCAAGCCCAGCACCTCGTTCAGATGCACCATCTCGACGCGCTTGTTGCCGGAAACCGCCG
>CAMVJN010000141.1 GCA_947167825.1 uncultured Selenomonadales bacterium
CATTGGAGAATGCCAACAGATTATTGCAGGAGTACGAAGAAGAGGAGCGAAGGACAAAGCGGCGCATTGAGCGGCAAAGGAATATAGCGTATGTGTTGGCGGCGGTTGCCGTCATTTTTTGTACGGCGAAATAAACAAGGCGGGCGTTGAGGGATTTTGATTCCTTCAACGCCCGTCTTTTTCGTTGGTACATAGAATTATGATAACCCAATAACGCTTGATTTAAGGAAAATGTCTTATTGTCGGCATTTGCCGATTTCCGTCATCACGCCCTGTGTCAGTACGTTGCCGAGCATTTTGGACAAGTCTTCCAGCGGAAGGGCGCGTTCATGATTGACCCAATGACCGATGGCGGTTATCACCGTGGCAAGGTACATACTTGCGAGATATTCGG
Organism: uncultured Selenomonadales bacterium; assembly: GCA_947167825.1. GTDB lineage: Bacteria > Bacillota > Negativicutes > Selenomonadales > Selenomonadaceae > RUG12372. The sequence goes on from CAMVJN010000141.1 coordinate 395, forward strand.
AATGAGGGTGCTCTTTCGGCAGATTGAAACGCTCCATGAAGATAGGCAGCACTTCCTCCGTCAGCCTTTCCGTGAAATGGGTGCGGTTCGCCGGACGGAGGAGCATCGTGAAGTAAGGCGAGCGCTCCTGCTGTATGCGCGTGAAGGCGTCGAAAAACGTCCGGCTGAAATCCTGTTGCGTGATGTTCTTTTGGAAGTTCTCCTTGACATGGGAGATGACGATGCTTTCGATATGGTCCAGCAGGTCATAGACGTCCTTGAAGTATTGGTAGAAGGTGCAGCGGTTGTACCCCGCCTTCCGCGTGATGGCCTGTATCGTGATTTTCCCGATGGGCATGTCCCGGTTCAGCAGGCAAAAAGCGTCAATGAGCGCCTGCTTTGTCGCCTCGGTCACTTCCGGCTGCTTTTTCATTTCGGTTCCCCTTCTTTCCAAAATCCGACAAATCAGCCTTGATTGTCGGTTGATGATGGTTTTGGGCTTTGCTACAATGATCATACAACAGTTGTTGGATAAAATCAAGGAAGCAAGGTTTATGAAATGTGGTGAGTGAATATGAACGAAAACAGCCAGGGGATTTCCACACGGCTGGCCGTGCTGCTGTCTGTGGCGGCGGGGCTTGCTATCGGGAACCTCTATTGGGCGCAGCCGCTTCTCTCGGTGATTGCCTCGGAGTTTGGCGCGTCGGCTTCGCAGGGCGGATTCCTGGTCACGGCGACGCAGATAGGCTATGCGCTTGGGATTCTGCTGCTCGTGCCGCTGGGAGACATTCTTGAGCGTCGTGGGCTTTTGGCGGGCGTGATGCTGGCGACGGTGCTTGCGCTCCTCTCGTGCGCCGCCGCGCCTTCCCTTTCGCTTTTGGCGCTGGCGCTGGCGTGTCTTGGATTCGTCACAGTGTCGGGGCAGATCATCATGCCGTTGGCGGGCGACCTCGCGGACGTGGATTCACGCGGGCGCATCGTCGGCATCGTGGCCTCGGGTATCACGGCGGGCATCCTCTTTTCCCGTATGCTTAGCGGGTTGGCGGCACAGCTTTGGGGCTGGCGGGCGATTTATATGATGGCGGCGGTGATGAATCTGGCGATGGCGGCGATTATCCGCTGGCGTGTCCCGACGGTGCCCGCGCGTTCCCATGTCGCCTATCGGGAGCTTTTGGCGGGCGTATTCACCGCCGTAAAGCGCCATCCCGCCATGCGGAGCATCCTCCTGAAGCAGGGCATGATTTTTGGCATCGCCTTCAACCTGTTTTGGACGGCGCTGACGTTCCTGCTGTCGAAAGAGCCGTTTTCCTACGGGACGTTCCAAATCGGGCTGGTGAGCCTGTCCGGGCTGACCGGGGCGGTGGCTGGCGTGAAGCTCGGCAAATTGCAGGACAAGGGGCTTGGGCGTCAAGGGATGGGATGGTTTATCGTCATGAGCGCCGCGAGCATGGCGGCGGCAGCTTTCATGGGCGGGTCCATTCTTGCAATCGTGCTGGTGGCGGCGGTGTTCTCCCTCGCCGTGCAGGGCGTGGGTATTTTGAGTCAGGCGCAGCTTTTCGCGCTGTCCGATACGGAGCGGAGCCGTCTGAACACGGCGTTTGTCGTTAGCAATTTCATTTGCAGCGCGGCGGGCAGCTTCCTCGCCGCGACGCTTTGGAACGTCGGCGGCTGGCAATCCGTAACATTGGGCGCGGCGGCGGCTTCCCTCGCGGCGTTCATGGTGCATTGGAAAGAAGCAATAATTGGAAGGGAGATTGCATGATGAAGAAGACAATTTTCGTAATTGGCGCGGGGCCGGGTCTTGGCAACGGCGTCGCCGAAAAATTCGGCGGTGAGAATTTCCGCGTCGTCCTGATGGCGAGAAGCGAAGAGCATTTGAAGGCATACGAAAAGGATTTTTCGGTCAAGGGCATCGAGGTTTATACGCAGGTCGCGGACGCGGCGGATTTTGAGGCTTTTGCCGCCGTTTTCCACCATGCCGTCAAAACATACGGAACGCCGGACGTGCTGTTTTACAATGTTGGAATTACTATGCCGGACGAAGGGCAGACGATTGACGCGCAAACATTGATGAACCGATATGCCGCCGATGTGGCAGGCGCGTACAACTGCGTGTGGTTGATTGATACTGACGAGTTCGCCGCTAAAGACGGCGCAATCCTCATAACGGGGGGCGGCCTTTCAATTCAGCCGTATGCGGCATATTTGCCGCTGTCGATGGACAAGGCGGCATTGCGGGCGATGGTGCAAGCGCTCGCGCCTGTTCTCGACGAGAAAGGAATCTATATCGGGACGGTGCAGGTGACAGGAGCCATCGGTTCGAACGAGCACTTTGCGCCGCATACCATAGCCGAAAAGTTCTGGACACTGTACGAAGATCGTGCAACGCACGAAATCATCTATTGAAGAACGGAGGAAAAGACAATGAAAACGAGAAAACTGCGGAATTTGGAAGTATCGGCCATCGGCATGGGGTGCATGGGCTTCACTCACGCCTACGGCGAAGGGCCGACGGAGGCGGAGGGCATCCGGCTTGTGCATAAGGCCTTCGAGCTTGGCTGTAATTTCTTCGACACGGCGGAAATGTATTCGTATTTCAAGAACGAGGAATTCGTCGGCAAGGCGCTGAAGGAATTGCCTCGCGACAAGGTCGTGATTTCGGACAAGTTCTGGCCGACGCCATTGCCGGGACAGGACATGCCGGAGGGCAAGCTCTCCGAGGCGGGTATCCGCAAGGACATCGAGGGCTCCTTGCTCCGCTTGCAGACGGATTACATCGACATCTATACCGAGCATCAAATGGAGGAAGGCAGCGAAGAACAGGTTGCCGAGGTCATGGGAAAACTCATCAAGGAGGGAAAAATCCGCGCATGGGGGCAGGCTTCTCCGACGCTGGAGCAGATCAAGAAAGCCCACGCTGTGACGCCGATTTCCGCCATCCAGAGCGAGTATTCGATGATGGAGCGCAAATGGGAAAAGGATGTGCTGCCCTTCTGCAAGGAGGCGGGCATCGGTTTCGTGGCGTTCTCGCCGATGGGCAACGGCTTTCTGTCCGGCAAATACAGCGCAAAGGACAGCTTCGCGAAAAACGACCTGCGCTCGGTGATTACGCGGTTCAGCAAGGAGAACATGGAGGCGAATGAGCCGCTTCTCGCACTGGTGCGAAAGTATGCGGAGCAGAAGGGCTGCACGCCCGCGCAGATTGGGCTGGCATGGGTGCTCGCGGGATGGGATTTCGTCGTGCCGATTCCCGGCATGAGAAAAGAGGAGCGCGTCGTGGAGAACCTCGGCGCGGCGGACGTGACGCTCACGGCGGAGGAATACGGCGCGCTGAACGCGGAACTGGCAAACATCAAGATTTACGGCGACCGCGACGGCAAGGACATCAAGAAGATGGGAACCGTGCCGGACAATGTGGTACGGTAATATTGAAAACCGAAAACATAATTAGGCAGAAAAGACGGGTGTTGAGGGATTTCCTTCAACACCCGTCTTTTCTGTTTTTGGTCAGCCTTCGTTGTTTTCGTAGCCCCAGCAGTACCCGTCGCCATAGCCTCCGCCGCATCCGTAGCCGCCGCGTCCTCCGCGACCGCCGCCGTAGTATCCGCCGCCGCAGTGCGCGTAGCTCATCTCGATGGTCGGGGCGTTGTCCCCGCAGAACCCGCGATCCGGCGTCGCCGCCAGAGCCGTCCCCGTAGCCATCATTGTCATCGCTGCCATCGCCATTGCCATCATCGTCTTTTTCATTTGATTCAACCTCCTGAAATTTTGTTGTGTTGTTCTTCGTTGTCTGTAGTATAGCTGGGGTTTGTGTCAAAAATGTGTCGGGATAAAATTTTTTTTTGTATTTTTTTTCGTATAAATCCGTTCCCCATCTCTATCAAGAAGTAGGAGGGGAATTAGATGCCAATAGAAATCAAGGAGGACATTTCCTGGTGTCCAAAGACAGCGTTTTTGTCCTCTGAAATACAA
>CAMVJN010000142.1 GCA_947167825.1 uncultured Selenomonadales bacterium
CCTGTCCGTCCGACGTCACAAGGTCGCCGGTCGGCGTCCGGTAAAAATTCCCGTTGCGCGTATAGCGGAGTCCCTGCGGCGTATCAATGACGAAAAAGCCGTTGCCGCTGATGGCGAGATCGAGCGGATTGCCCGTCGTCATGAAAGCCCCCGGCGCATGATCCACCGCAATCTCCGAGGTGTACGCGCCCAGTCCCAGCGTCCCCACTGCCGGCGGACGGCGGTCGAGGGAAAACCCCTTGAAATCCGTTACCTTGATCGGCATATCGTCGTTGATGCGCCGAATCAGCATCGGATGAAACTCCGCATCCAACGCCCGGTCACGCTTATAGCCCGTCGTATTCACATTCGCCAAATTGTTCGCAATGACCGACGTGCGGTTCTGCTGCGTCATCATGCCCGCTGCCCCGGTATAAAGTCCGCGCCACATATTTCTTCACCTCGTATTGATTATTTCTCGTATTGATTATTTCTTTCCCCGAAACACACTGTCCATTTCCTGCCCGTCGGCGAACTTGTCGACAAATTCCAGCGCCTTGCCCGTACCGAGCGCCACGCAGGACAACGGGTCGTCCGCCAGCATCGTGGAAATTCCCGTCTGATAGCGAATCCGCGAATCCAGTCCATACAGCATCGATCCGCCGCCCGTCAGGACGATGCCGAGATCCATGATATCCGCCGCCAGCTCCGGCGGTGTCTCCTCCAGGACCTTCTTCACACAGACCACGATTTCCGCAACCGGGCTTTCCAACGCCTCCGCAATCTGCGCCGTCGATACCGTGACGCTTTTCGGCAATCCCGTATAAAGATCGCGCCCCTTGACCTCCATGCGAAGGTCCCGCGCTTCCGGATAAGCCGCCCCCACGCTGATTTTGACTTCTTCGGCCGTGCGCTCGCCAATCAGCAGATTAAACGACCTGCGTATATAAGCAATAATCGCCTCGTCAAATTTGTCACCCGCCACGCGCAGGCTTTCCGAAAGCACGATTCCTCCAAGGCTGAACACCGCTACGTCCGTCGTGCCGCCGCCGATATCGACGACCATCGAGCCGGTCGCCTCGTCCACCGGCAGCCCCGCACCCAAAGCCGCCGCCATCGGTTCCTCAATCAGCTGCGTGCGCCGTGCGCCCGCCTGCTCCGCCGCTTCCTGCACTGCGCGTTTCTCCACCGTCGTGACGCCCGACGGCACGCAAATCATGATGCGCGGCCGAAACACGAAGCTATGCCCGATTACCTTCTCGATAAAATAGCGAAGCATCGTTTCCGTGACGTTATAATCGGCAATCACGCCGTCCCGAAGCGGCCGAATGGCCGCGATATTTCCCGGCGTCCTCCCAATCATCTGCTTCGCTTCCTCACCCACCGCAAGGACCTCGCCCGTGTCGCGATTCACCGCGACAACGGAAGGCTCGCGAAGCACGATGCCTTTTTTCTTTTCATATACAAGCACGTTGGCCGTCCCCAGGTCAACGCCGATATCAATGCCAAACATCAAAAAGTCCTTTCCGCACAATACACCCGATTTTAGTTTATTACCTTATAATATTAAAACTGTCGCGGGAGTTTGTCAATTATCGAAACTCCCTTATCGGATAAAAAAGCTTGTAATTTTGCCGCAAAATCACCCCCATCCATGAACGGCAAAAGCAGGAAGGTTGAAATCCTTTGCAGGACGAGGGGCCGATGAAAATAATATAAAATGCAATATATAAATTGCACTTTTATGTTAAAAAATGTAATCTATATATTGCATTTTGACTTTACAAGTGCGAAAATCCATGATATTCTTGGGGCAAGGAGGATTATGCTATGTCAATTATCAATACGGACAATATTATGAAGGTGTTATCTTCTTTTAATCCATGGTGGAAATCCGGCGTTTTCCCTTCAGCAATGACAAAACCGTACCGTCGGCTCGCTTTTTTTGAAACGATGAAGCTGTTGGGGAAGACAGACCTGCGCCGCACTATTGTCCTGACCGGGGTTCGACGCGTAGGCAAGACGACCATCCAACAGCAAATCATCGAATCATTGCTCAAAGAAGGAACAAAGGCAGAGCAAATCCTTTACGTGTCCCTCGATCATCCAATGCTGAAGCTCGGCGGCATCGAATACATCCTTTCGTGCTACCATGAAAACATCCATACCGGGCAAGACGCCTATTATTTTTTCGACGAAGTGCAGTATGCGCCGGATTGGGATCAGTGGCTGAAAACCATTTATGACACGCAGCCGGAAACGAAAGTTGTGGCAACCGGTTCAGCAAGTCCCGTCCTCATGCACGGTAATCGGGAAAGCGGCGTCGGGCGTTGGTCCGTGCTCCCGGTCCCCACGCTGTCCTTTTACGAATACTGCGCGTTGGTCGGAACGCCTCGTCCTAATCTTGCGCCAAACGTCAAGGCGTCGACTCTTCCTGAGATGACGGCAAAGGAACGCACGAAAATCATTTTGCAGCTCTCCGCAGTGCAAAATCATTTTATGCGCTACCTGCGGATTGGAGGCTTCCCCGAGCTGGCATTGGCAAACGACGATATGACAGCGCAGCGTCTGATGCGCGAGGATGTAGTGGACAAGGTGCTGAAGCGCGATTTGCCGTCGCTGTACAACATCCGGAACGCGACGGAGCTGGAGCGCATTTTCCTTTATCTCTGCACTGTGTCTTCCGATATCGTCTCCATTGACGCTATTGCAAAAGAACTGAACGGCGTGTCGCGGCAAACGGTGGAAAACTACATCCAATATATGGAAAGCGCGAACCTGATCTACCGGAGCTGGCCGGTACAGCTCGCGGGCAAACGCATTCTGAAGGCGCGCGCCAAGGTGTATATCGCCGACGCCGCGATACGGAACGCTGTGCTGATGGACGAATCGTTGCTGAGCAATCCGACAGAGCTGGGGAAGATCGTGGAAACCTCCGTCTACAAGCATGTCGCTGCCTTCTATTACCGCGAGGCTACGTCCATCGGATATTTCCGAGACGGCGGCAAAGGCCATGAAATCGATATTGTCGTGGAGTATCCGCGCATCCGTCCCTTATTGATTGAAGTGAAATACCGGGAACAGGCGACAGTATCGGATCGGGATGCAATCAGCAAACTCGCGGACTCGGCAGCCGCCTCTTTTATCATTACGAGACGCGCAGAGGATTTCGGCATCCAAAAAGCGCCGTCCGGCGCCCCCATGCTCCGAATCCCCGCCTTCGCGTTCCTGTACCTTTTAGGACACGCGGAGCAGACATCATTCCAAGAAAAATTATAATTACCGTAAAAAATGGCTCCGGTCGGGATTTTCCCAACCGGAGCCATTTTGTTTGGTTTCAATTTTACGCGTTCCCGTCTACCATTTCCTTCTGCTTCTTGTTCAGCATATCCGAAGCCTTTTCCACGATGACATAGAGCACCGGGATCAGGAAGATGCCTACGGCGGTGGCGCAGAGCATTCCGCCGACGACGGCGATGCCCATGCCGTTTCTGGAGCCCGCGCCAGCGCCGGCGGCCACCGCCAGCGGGAGGCAGCCGAGGATGAAGGCGAGGCTCGTCATGATGATCGGGCGCAGGCGCAGCCCCGCCGCCTTGATGGCGGCTTCCACGGGGTCCATGCCCTCGTCCTTATACGCTTTCGCGAATTCCACGATCAAGATCGCGTTTTTCGCCGCAAGGCCCATGATCGTGATCAATCCGATCTGCATATAGACGCTGTTTTCCTGCCCCATGATGTACTCGGAAAGATACGCGCCGAAGAGGCCCGTGGGCACCGTCAAGAGCACCGAGAACGGAACGCTCCAGCTCTCGTAGAGCGCGGCAAGGCACAGGAACACGAAGACGAGGGACATCAAGAGAACCTGTCCCATCTTCGACCCGGCCTTCTTCTCCTGGCGGCTCTGGCCCGACCAGTCGATGTTGAAGCCGGCGGGCGCGTTCTCGCGCACCACTTTCTCGATGGCGGTCAGCGCCTGCCCGGAGCTGTAGCCGTCCGCGGGATTGCCTTGGATTGTGATGCTGCGGGATGCGTTGAAGCGGGAAATAATCGACGCGCCGGTGTTGACCCGTGGATTCAAAAGCGTGTCCAGCGGAATCATCGTGCCGATGTTGTTCCGCACGAAGACGAATTTCGCCGCCTCGACTTCGTTGCGGTAAGTCGTGTCCGACTGGAGCATGACCTTGTACGTCCTGCCGAAACGGTTGAAGTCGTTGACCGCCGTGCCGCCGAAGTTCACCTGGAGCGCCGTGAACACGTCGGAGAGGTTGACGCCCAGCGTCTTGACCTTCTCGCGGTCGATGTCGAAATTGTAGCGCG
>CAMVJN010000143.1 GCA_947167825.1 uncultured Selenomonadales bacterium
GAGAAACCGTAAATGAACTTCCCGTTTTCATCCTGGAAATACTTCGGCGTCGAAGTCGCCAGCGTTTCCGGCGTCGTCACGCCGACGAAAGCGATCTTGTGGCCGCCCGCGGAAACGACCTTGTAAGTGGAAAGACAGAGGTTGCCCGTACGCAGGTCGGTAAAATTGCAGGAAAAGTATTTCGTCTTCTGCAGCGAATTCAGCCGGAAGAACTGCTCCATGCCGTAGTCGAACTCATGGTTGCCGGGAATCAGGAAATCGTAACCGATGGCGTTCATGATGTTCACGATGGACTCGCCCTTCGAGAGCTTCCCGATGGGCGCGCCCTGCACCGCGTCGCCGGCATCCACCAGCAGCACCGCGAGGCCCTGCTTTTTCAAATCCTTCTTGTACTGCGAGAGCCGCGCAACGCCCACGTTGTCCTCCACGCCGCAGTGGATGTCGTTCGTGTGCAGGATCACCACGTCCGCCGCCCAAGCGATTGCCGAGAACGCCAGCGTGAAGACAAGCGTCAGCAGCAGGGACAAGAACCGATGAAATCTTTGCTTCATAAAATCAATCCCCTCTTTTTCATAAAATTATGAACCGCTTATATGATAGTAGATTTCAACAAGAAAGGCAAGGGAAAAACGGTGGATATTTTGTGAACAACCGATGCACAAATACAGGCGTGGGAGAAAAGTTTTCCACATCGAAGGGACGTTTTGTGAATAAAAATGTGGATAAGCGGATAATATTCCGCCCTTTTTGCGATTCCGGCAGGATTTTTTTGCTTTGTGTCGTAATTAATTAATAATATTCACAAGAGGGGCGATTTGTATGAACCGGCTTTCCATCTCGAAAAAACTGGCGCTGGCTTTCGGCGTCCTGTTCCTGCTGTTCGCGGGCTTCGGGTATTTCGCCGTGCGCTCGGCGGAAAACATCGGCAAGGAGGTCCGGAACATCGGCGACTGGATGGAGTCCCGCGACCGCGTGGCCGTCATCTCCGAGACGGCGGCGGGCCTGCACCGCGCACTGATGTACCGCATCACCGTCGAGGATCCGGCGGCGCGGCAGGAATGGGCGAAATCGGAGAAAGAGCGTATCGCCACGGTGAACGAGGCTTTCGCCGAATACGAGAAAACGCTGAACGAATCGGAATACGACGACCCGGCGGAAAAAGAAAGCGACTTCAAGATACTGAACGAGGAAAAGAAGCTCTGGGAGAATTACCGCGCCGAGGTGGAAAAGGTGGACGCGCTGCTGGAGGCCGGCAACCGCAAAGCGGCGGACACGATGCTTGAAAAAGAGACCGCCAAAGCGTTTTCCGCTTTGATCGACGCGATGGAAGAAGACGCCAAGAGCTGCCGTGAAGGTACGCAGGAGGCGCTGGACGCGGGCGAAGCGGCATATCAATCCGTCATCAAGATAGCCATCGGCGCCAGCGTCGCGATCCTCGCAATTTCCATCCTCGTGCTCGTGACACTGACGAAAACCATCAAGAACTCCGTCACCACCATCACCACCACCGCGAAGAAGGCGGCGGACGGCGACCTTTCCCGGAACATCGAGCTGGAAACGGCGGACGAGTTCGGCGAGATTGCCAACTATTTCAATGACATGCTCGACGCCACCCGCAGCGTGCTGCTCAGGATGCAGGGAACGGCGGAGGAAGTCGCCCAAAGCTCCGACCGGCTGACCGAGAACGCGGAGCAGTCGGCGCAGGCGACCCAAAGCGTCGCCGAGGCCGTCACCAACGTCTCGGCGTCGGCGTCGATGCAGATGGACGCGCTGACCGAGACAAACGAGCGTGTCGGCCGTTTGCAGGAAGGCATGCAGGAAGTCGTGGAAGTCGTGCGCTCCGGCATGAAGGGCGTCCACGACGCCGTTGAGGGCGCGAGCGAGGGCAACACGCTGGCGGCGAACACGGTCCAGCAAATGAACCGTATCGCCGAAACCGTGGCGGAGTCGGCGGACACCGTCGCGAAGCTCGGCGAAAGCTCGAAGGAAATCGGCTCGATCGTCGAGGTCATCACCGGCATCGCCGGACAGACGAACCTTCTGGCGCTGAACGCCGCCATCGAAGCGGCGCGCGCCGGAGAGCACGGCCGCGGCTTTGCGGTCGTCGCAGAGGAAGTCCGCAAACTGGCCGAGGAATCCCGGACAGCGGCGGAACAGATCGGCGAACGCATCCGCGCGATCCAGCAGTCCACCGACGCGGCGGTTCGAGCCATCGAACTGGGGCGCGACACCGTGCAGGAGGGCAAGGAAAACGTCACCCGGACCGGCGAATATTTCCAACGCATCGTATCGCAGGTCGAGAGCGTCCGCGCATCCACGCAGAAGATTCTCGACACGGTGGAAGGACTGCAACGCCCGGTGGCGGAAATTGCCGACAACGCGGAGAACGTCTCCGCGCAGGCGCGCTCCGTGGCCGACGAGGCGCAAAGCGTCTCCGCGTCCTCCGAGGAGCAGGCGGCCGGCATGGACGAGATCGCGAACTCCAGCCGCTCGCTGGCGCAGCTTTCCACCGAGATGCAGCAGATGGTCAGCCAGTTCCGGCTGCGTAAAGGGGAAGAAAGGAGGCGCATCGTATGACGCTGGACGAATACACCGACAAGATGCACGACGCAAGCAAGGAAAGAACGCGGAGCCGTTCAGAAATCCAGGCCCGCTATCAGAAAGCCCTAGACCAATACCGCCAGCTCCTGAAAAGCAACGAAAACGTGAAGGAGCAAAAGCTGCTGGTCTTCAACGAGATCAAGCTGCTGGGCTGGGTGCTGGGCAAGCGGGACAAGGACGTCGCAAAAGAACTGAACCAATGAAATGAAACCGACCGTTCGCCATGATTGAAGCGAACGGTCGGTTTTCTGTTAAGGAAACACTGATTAAGTCAATTCGTGCATCTGTCGAGGGATTTTTTCGACTGTCTAGGAAAAGCCCTCGAAGGCGTAGCATCGCTACGTCGAGAGGGATTTGACGACGACAGGCGGAAAAAGACCCGGTAGCGAAATAGTCCAGTGGACTGTTTCGCGGAGGGACTTATTCAGTGGTTCCTTAAGGCACGAAATTCAAATTCCGTCTTCCATCGCAAATCTGTCAAAATCGGAAATGTATTCCCTGTCCTGTATCACGCGGTATTTTTCAAATTCGCTGAGAGCATGGAGGCGCGCGATTTCCGCGGTCACTTTCCCCGCGTCCTTGAGCAGCCCGTATTCAAACATTTCAATAAAACGGTTCAGCCGTTCTTCCCAGTCCGCCATGGTCAGCGGAATTTTTCGCTTTGCCATGTCCTCGGCATAGTCAAGATAGGCCGACACCATGCGGTTGAGCTGCTGCATTTCCGGCTCCGTCAGATAGTTTTTTGCCACGATTACGTCGGAAGGCTTGATTTTCCCATTCGGCGCGTCCTGCCATGAAGTCAGCCCCATATGCGGCTTCCGGCTGTCAGCCCTGTCCACGATCAGTTCCGCCGCCGTATGCCCGTGAACGGCGAAGTGCATCTTGTTCTGCACGTTCGCGTAAAAGCGGCGGGTTGCTTTTGCCGTGCTGTCATAGTCCACCGCCGTCGCGTAGATGTCGGTCACCTTTTGATAGAATTTCCGCTCGCTGGCGCGTATCTCGCGGATGCGCTCCAGTTGTTCCTCATAGTATTTGTCCGTCAGATAGGTGCCGCGTTTCAGCCGCTCGTCGTCCATGACCCAGCCCTTGATGGTGTATTCCTTGGCGATATGGTTCACCCATTTGCGGAACTGCACCGCCCTCTCGGAGTTGACCTTGAATCCGACGGCGATAATCATTTGAAGATTGTAATGGTTTACCTTGCGACGAACGGTACGTCCGCCCTCATTTTGAACTATCCGGAAATTCCGGATAGTTGCCTCTTCTGATAACTCATGGTCTGCATAAATTTTTTTGATATGCTCGTTAACCGTCCGGATATTTACATCATAAAGCTGCGCCAGTTTTTTCTGTGTCAACCAGATATTTTCTTCCTCATAGCGTATTTCAATACTTTCTCCCTGCTCGCCCGTGGAAGCGACGAAGGTCAGGTATTCCGCCGCGCTGGAGCGGAGAGCAACGTCTTTGGGCATCGTTCACGCCTCCGTTGTACTCAATAATCATCTATTATATTCGCGTTTTTCGTCTGAAATCCTTTTGGTTAGCTATACAAAAAACGCGCCATGAAAAAACGCCTGCCGGGAATCGTTCCCGACAGGCGTTTCGTTGGTTTTGCGCAATATCAGAATTCCAGCTTGTCCTGGCCCTTCAGCCACGACATCATGCTGCGGAGCTC
>CAMVJN010000144.1 GCA_947167825.1 uncultured Selenomonadales bacterium
TCGAAAAAATCCCTCGACAGATGCACGAATTGACTTAATCAGTGTTTCCTTAAAAAATGTTTCACGTGAAACAAAAGAACAAATGTTCCAATGTTTCACGTGAAACATTTTTCTTTTATTCTTCTTTTTTCCGCGATGGGCAGTCAATCTTCGGGCAGGCGGCACAGCCCCTCGGCAGTTCTTTGTCGTCGCCCTTTCCCCGCAACAGTCCGATGACCGCTGTGACCGACTTTCTTGGGCAGAGCATGAAGCTCTCGGTCAGCGAGATTCCGATGCTGTCCGCTCTTGTCAGCCGCAAAAGCGACCGCTGGGCGCGGATGTCCCAGTCGCCGTAGCCGGGGGAAAATCGCCAGCGCATGGCGAAGCCCTCTTTTGCGAATTGCGGGCGCAGCATCGCTTCGCAGGCGTCGCAGACCTGTTCGACGGCTGTCGTCGCGGCGGCGTCCAAAAGAACCGAATGGGCGTAGCGGCCTTCGTCGAAATGGTGCGTGACGGCTTCCTCGACGGCTTCGCCGATGGTCGCGGCAAGGAAAACGACGCGTTCGGCGCCCGAAAGGTGCTTGCGGATTATGTTCCCTTCGATGAGAAAAGGAGGCGCCGCCGCTGCCGTTCCGCTTTCGCAGTCGTAATCAAAAAGCTCCCACGAGACGCGGGGTTCGGCAAGCAAAGCGCATTCTTCACAGGCTTCCGAAATCGCCGCCTCGTCGAACTCCGCTTTCGCCAGCCCCGCGTATCGGCGAGTTTCTTTCGCGTCCACAGCAGGCAGCGCGGGACGATAAATCGGCATAAGATCACCTCGTTTTAAAAACCGTCGATATAAAAATGTTTCACGTGAAACAAAGAAACAAATGCTCTAATATTACAGGCTGCACCTGCATAAAAGCCGCCAAAAAGCTGATGCTTTCAAGCGGCTCTAATCACGTAAAATATTTTTTACTTCTTTTGCTCTTCTTCTTCTTCCGGTATCAGCGTGGCGGAGCCGTAGGCTTTCAGCGGCTTGCCGTTTTCGTCGAACTCCGTCGTGTAGCGGAAATAGAACGGGATCCTGCCGATGGTCAGCGGCACGACGCCTTCGATATGTTCTTCGCCTTCCTCGAGACGGCGAAGCCAATCCCGGTACATATCCGCGAAGTCTTCCGGGATAATCCTCGATTCGATCAGCGGCTCGGGATAGTTCCTGACGATTGCGGGCAGTCCGAGGTCGCGCATGCAGCGGAAGCAGGGGCGCATTTCCTTTGTGGCGAATGTGTACTCCCAGGCATAGACGTTGATCTGCTCGCTGGCATGGCGGAACCGCTGGTCGCTGTCGTAAACCTCCCGGAAGTTTTTCTTTTCCGCCGTGATATTCTGCACCATCGCGTAAATCAGGTATTGCTTCCCCGCGAAGCCGATGACCCGGAGATTGCTCCGGATGCAGATGCGGTCGTCTCCGCAGCATTTGGAATAAAGATCGCGCCAGGTTTCACAGCTTTCCTCGTCGCCGGAGGCGATGGCTTTCTTTATGGTCGCTTCAAAAATTTTCCAATTGTCCTCGTTCAATCCCTCGCGCGGATTGAGGCCGATGACCTCCTGGGCCGACATATTCATGGCCATTTCCTGCGTGTATTTTTCGTTTACTCGCAGAAGCTCCACTTTGCCTTCTTCATAGGAAAAGAGCGCGGCGGCGCCGACGAAGTTGCTGAAAATCAGCGTCTCCATCGAATCGGGATTCCAGAACCTGCCCGCGTTCATTGCGTTGATCAGCGTCAAGGGCGGGACGGTGGGTTCATGTACGGTCTGGAGGAGCATCTTGCGGAATTCGTCCTCGGGGATGGGCTTCGAGTACAGGAAGCCCTGGATGTAATTGCAGCCGAGGCTCTTCATGTAGTCAGCCTGCTCCGCGGTCTCGACGCCTTCCGCGATCACCGGCGTGCCCAGCCATTTCGCCATCTGGACAACGGAGCTCAGGATGATGCCGCCGCGTCCGCCGACTCCGCCGTCGAGGAAGCCGATATCGAGCTTGATCATATCCACGTCAAGATTTTTCAGGACATTCAGCGATGAATATCCGCTGCCGAAATCGTCCATTTCCACGACGTAGCCGCAGGCTTTCAGTCGGCCGATGACCTCGGTCATCAGCTCCATGCCACCGATGGCTGACGATTCGGTAATCTCGATGCGGAGGAACTTGACGGGAATATCGTATTGCTTGCGGATTTTCTCGATTTCATCCACATATTCATGGCGGAAGATGTCATAGCGGGACATATTGACGGAAATCGGGACAACCGGAATACAATCGTCCAGACATTTCCGCAGAAAACGGCAGACGCACTCGAATATATAGATATCCGCAGAATAAATCAGATCGCAGTCTTCCAGTATAGGAATGAAATCGGACGGGAGCTGCAGGCCAAACTCTGGATGCCCCCAGCGCATCAATGCTTCAGCGCCTACCATACGCCCTGTGCTGTGATTGATCTGCGGCTGGTAGTATGGGTAAATCTGTTGCTCACTGATTGCCGAATGGAATCTGTCGACAACTTCCTGCGAAAGCATCTTCTTATGCATGAATTTCGTCTCCTTTGAGATGAAAACAAGGTAAACTATCTTTATCTTATATTATATAGGAAGCGGCAGACGAGGTCAAATTAGACTATTATCCAAGCTGCCGAAAAATGTTTCACGTGAAACATTAGAACGGGTGTTTCTTTGTTTCACGTGAAACATTTTATTCAGTGGTTCCTTAAGGAACCACTGAATAAGTCCCTCCGCGCCTCTGCCGGATCTTTTTCCGACTGCCGTCGTCAAATCCCTCTCGACGTAGCGATGCTACGCCTTCGAGGTCTTTTCCTAGACAGTCGAAAAAATCTCTCGCCAGATGCACGAATTGACTTAATCAGTGGTTCCTTAAAGAAAACAGGATAAAAAATATGAGGACGTTTGAAAGGAAATTTCCTTTCAACGGCGAAGTATATAAAGATAAATTATCATCGGAAGAAACACAGGAGGCGGTTTGTCATGAAGGTAATCGGCGGGGGACTTCCCAACGGGGCGGAGATTTCGTCCTCGATGTTCGGCAAATACACATTGGAGATTCCCGAAGGGTTCTTCAAGTCGCGGGACGTCGTACTGAACGACCATTTGGTGGCGGTGGAGCATATCACCGAGGAAAACAAGTACAGCATCCTCGGCAAGGCGGGCTGGGGCACGCTGGGGGCGATTGCCCTCGGGCCGGTGGGACTCCTGGCGGGGCTGGTGCTCGGCGGCAACAGCAAGGAGCTTTGCTGCGCCTGCAAGCTGGACACCGGCGAGGAATTCCTCGTAAGCTGCGAGGTCGAGGAATGCCAGAAGCTGAAATCGCTGGCGCAGAAAAACGCAGGAAAACTGGCGAAAAACGTTCCGGTCATCGACGCGCAGATTGAGGAAAAGGAAGACGTGATGGCGACGCTGGAGCGGCTCGGCAAGCTGCGGGACGACGGCGTGGTTTCCGAGGACGAGTTCCAGCAGAAAAAAGCGGAGCTGATGTCGCGGTTATAAGGAGGCAATTTAGTGAAATCCTTTTCGATTCCCATTTCCCGCCGGGATTTCGTGAAAATAGCGGGCATGGCGGCTGCGGGCGCCGTGGTCGGAACCGGCGGCGGGGAAAACCGCGCCGCCGAAGCTGCGGGCGGGCATGGCGGCGATACCGTCAAATACGCGGGAAAGAAGATTCCCGTACTTTACGATATGGACGTCTGCGTGATCGGCGGCGGTCCCGCGGGAACGGCCGCGGCAATCAACACGGCCCGGAACGGCGCGTTGACCGTATTGGTAGAGCGCGGCGTCGCTCTCGGCGGTCTCGCGGTTCTGGGCTGCGTCTATCCGTTCATGGACACGCTGGCGCCGGACAGCGACACGCCCTATGTGGCGGAGGTCAAGCAAAGGCTCCGCGACCACGGTATCGAGCCTTACGACGGCGTGACCGGCCAGACCTGGCACAATCCGGAAATACTTGCGCTGATTTACGATGAGATGTGCGAGGAAGCCGGCGTGAACGTGCTGTATCAGTCCGTGCTGGTGGACGTGATTCTTTCCGGCTCCAAAATTTCCGCCTGCGTCGTGCAGACCATCGCGGGGCTTGGGGCGATCCGCGCGAATGTTTTTATCGACGGCACCGGCGATGCCTTCCTTTCACGGGCGGCGGGCGTGCCCTATGAGCAGGGCTACGAGAAGACGGGCAGCAACCAGCCCCTTTCCTTCCGGTTCGAGATGGGCGGCATCGACGTGGAGCGGCTGTATCAG
>CAMVJN010000145.1 GCA_947167825.1 uncultured Selenomonadales bacterium
GCTTCGGCCTGATCATCAACTACCGCGCCCCGAACCAGAACGAATACCTGGCCATTATCGACCACCACCTGAGAGCCGGCGGCGTAATCCTGCCGCCCGAGGAACTCCGCATCCTCGGCCAGCGCTGGGAAATGGAACACTCCGGCAGAAACGGCCGCACCGCCCGGCAATTCGTCGCGCACTATTTGGGGCAGATAAAAGAGGCAAAAAAAACGCAGTAGAATGTTGCCGGCAAAGGCTCTGAACCGCCCCCATGAAAAGACTGACAGATTCGGCTGTCAGTCTTTTGTTTCAGGTCTGATGAAGAGACTCGGCTGCGCTCGTGCAGAAGAGCGGCTTTCAAAAAGACAAAAGGTTCATTTCTTTTTCATACGCGTTTGATATTTTCTATCCATAAGACAAAGGAGGATACAGACCATTATGAACACATTGAAGACCACAATCCTGATGGCTCTCTTGACCGGGCTTTTGATTGTCGTCGGCGGCAGCTTCGGCGGCCGCGAAGGGGCGATCATCATGCTCGTCTTTTCCCTCGGGATGAATTTCATGTCTTATTGGTACAGCGACAAGATGGTGCTCGCCGCGTACCACGCGCAGGAGATTTCCCGCGCGCAGGCGCCGGAGCTTTACGGCCTCGTCGAAAAGCTCGCGCAGAAGGCAGAGCTTCCGATGCCGAAGGTTTGCGTAATCCATTCGAGGACGCCGAACGCTTTCGCGACGGGGCGCAATCCGGAGCACGCGGCGGTCGCCGTGACCACCGGCATCATGGAAACGCTGGACTACAACGAATTGGGCGGCGTGCTCGCCCACGAGCTTTCCCATATCAAGCATCGGGACACGCTGATTTCCACCGTTGCCGCTTCCATCGCCGGCGTCATTTCCACCATCGGGCATATCGCGCAATGGGCGGCAATTTTCGGCGGCGGACGCTCCAGCAGCCGGGACGATAACGGCGGTGCGCTGGGCCTCTTGTTCACCATCATCATTGCCCCGTTTGCCGCGATGATGATCCAGCTCGCGATTTCCCGTTCCCGCGAATACGACGCCGACAAGAGCGGCGGGGAAATCTGCGGCGACCCGATGGCTCTCGCCTCCGCCCTTGAAAAGCTCGACTATGCGTCCAGCCGTATGCGCCCGATGGAAGGAGCGACTACCTCCACCGCGCATATGTGCATCGTGAATCCGCTGAAAGGCTCGAAAGTCACCTTCGCCGGCCTGTTCAGCACCCACCCGTCCACCGAGGAGCGCGTCGCCCGCCTGCGCGAGCAGGCCCGCGAAATGCGCCGGTAAAAAGAACATCAGAAAAGCCTGTTGCCGTTCCCTTTCGGAAAGCAACAGGCTTTTATTGTGCGTCTATATGCCATTATCCCATAACCGCGTCGTACAGATCAATTGCCGCCGCGATGGGATGGAATCCTTTCTGTATCGACTGATCGGCGATCATGTCGATCCGGCCCACTTCCTTGCCGTCGTACAGAATCACGAGATCCCCGACCTTGTCGCCGCCCTTGATCGGCGCGCGGATAAACCGGGGCATATCGAAATCAATCTTGAATTTCTTCTTGTCGTCGCCGTTGAAAAGCAGGAACTTGACATCCTCCCGCGGATGCGCGGTCACTTTGTAAGTCCTGCCGTCGTGCGCCCAGACGGTGCGCTCGATTTTTTCCTTGACCGGCCCTTTCTCTATGCGGACCAGCGGGAACCCGTAGTCCATCAGCTTTGCCGTGTCCGCAAACCGGTCGTCCGCATCCGGCGAATTCATCACGATGGAAATCAGCGTCACGCCGTTCCGCGTCGCCGCTCCCGCGAGGCAGCCGCCCGCCGCCCGGGTCCACCCCGTTTTGATGCCGCTCATGCCGGGATACGAATACAACAGCTCGTTCGTGTTTTCCAGCTTCCGCTGCTGCTTGCGCCCATCCGGCGTGTTCCATACGAAAAGATGCTCGCGGGCGTCGACAATGCGGCGGAATTCCGGGTTCGCCCAGCCGTACCGCGCGATCTTCATCATATCGCGGGCCGTCGACACATGGCGGATATCCGGCAGGCCGTTCGGATTCGCGAACTGCGTCTGCTTCGCGCCAATCAGCCACGCTTTCTGCGTCATATTCGCCGCGAACTCCATCGCGTTTCGCGAAGGCGTCATGGCCTCGGCAATCGCCACCGCCGCTCCGTTGTCCGAATCCATCATCAGTGCCATCAAGAGCTCACGCATCGTGGTCGTCTCGCCCTCGGTCAGCTCCGTGCCCTCGGTAGCGGCAGCTTCCGCCCCGACGGTCACCGGCGCGGACAAATCCTTCCACTGCTCAAGCGCGAGAAGGCAGGTCATCATTTTCGTCATGCTGGCCGGATACATCAATCGGTCGGCGTTCTTTTCGTAAATCACGCGCCCCGTCGAAGCCTCGATAAGGATCGCGGCCTCCGCCGTAATCGTCGGCGGCTTCGGAAGCGGCGCCGCGAACGACGTCTTCACCGCAAGCAACGCAATAAAAGCAACGACCGCGAAAACGCGGAATATGTTTTTCGATCTATGGAAAGTCATACAAAATCAGTCCTCTGGATTTTCGGTAAAATCTCGTACCACAAAAAAGGTGCCGGACGCCCTTAAACACAGCTTTCCTTCCCCGTCGAAAACGCGCCCTTCGCAAACCATCGTGTGCTTGCCGTTGTGGATCACTTCGCCTTCGGCGTAAACGCGCCCCTCGCAAACCGGGCTGATAAACGAAAGATTCATCTCCAATGTCACGACGCCCTTGTCGCAGGTGAAGCAGGCAATCCCCATCGCCGTGTCGATCATCGTCGCCGCTACGCCGCCGTGGGCGATATGATGGACGTTCGTATGCTCATGCTTCACGTCCATATCAAGACGGACGCGCCCGCGCTCGTAATTTGTCACCCGGACGCCCAGCAGCGCAAGAAACGGATTCGCCTCGTAAAACTCATTGAAATGCTGCCTGACGTGCTCGCTAATCTCCGGCTCCATGCAGTCCCTGACCCCTTAATGATGTGGTATGTTTGGTTCTCAATAACTATATGTTGTATTATAGCATAATATAGAGGCTCGAATCAAATAAACTCCATTTATCGTTCGCCGCAACGCCAACAAAAAATGCGCTTCCGAAGAAGCGCAACTTTTTTCCTATTTTATTCCTTATCCTCTTCCGTACTTTTTGTTGATTTCCTCTATCCGCTTCGCGTGGAACGCGTTTTCCCTCTCGGTCGCCTGCCGAAGCTTCGGCGGATGGTGCTTATAAGATTTCCAAATCAGATCCAGTTTTTGCTCATGGCGCTTGTTCTCGATCTCCATAGCCCGCTCGTAGGTCAGCACCTCCGGCTGGCCGCCCTTTTGCCGGGGAGGCGGCTTCTCCTCGCCGTCGTCCTCGGCCTTGGCCTTTTTCGGGGCTGCATAGACTTCCGGCAGCAAGACCGCCGCCGGAACCGTGAAGAAAAACAGCCCGCCCATCAGCGCCGCCAATATCTTTTTCGCTGCCATCGCCTGTCCCCCTCCCGCCTTGTTTTTTCCATTATATCATTTCCGCACAAAAAAATCTTCTGCAAAAAACAAATTCCCTCTTAAGTATCGGAAGGAAAATTTCGATATACAGATAAGAAGTTGTATCGTCGTCATTCAAACACACGCAACGACAGCGAAAGGACTCAAAAGGAAATTCAAAGGAGGACACGATCATGGCGAACACTATCAACACAGGCTATTCCATGTACCAAAAAATGCTGGGGCAGGTCGACAACAAACGCGCAAACGGCCCGCACAAGAAAGGCGACGCCCACGATGCGAAAAAACCTTTCAAGGGGTTCGGCGACAGCTCCAGCGTCGAGCTGTCCGACGAGGGACTGGCTGCGCTGGAAGCGGAGACCGTGGCGCGGCGCGCCGGCGTGATGGTCAAGGAAAACAACAGCGACGAGACGTCCCTGATCACCGAGGACAAGCTTTCCGACAAGGCGAAGGCCTTCCTCGAGAAGCTTCGCGAGAAATACGGCGACAAGTACGACTTCTTCGCGGTAGGCAGCATCGAGGACCCGCAGGCAAAGTCACTGACGGGAACAAAAGCCTATTCCGTGCTGCTGACCAACGACGAGATCGAGAAAATGGCCAACGACGAGAAATACGCCGAGGAAGTCATGAACAAGGTCGAGTCCGCCGTCGACATGACGAAGCGCATCGAGGAAAAGGGCGAGCTGGGCGAAGGCGTGAAGTTCAAGCATATCTCCATCGCGTTCGACAGCGACGGCAACATGAA
>CAMVJN010000146.1 GCA_947167825.1 uncultured Selenomonadales bacterium
GCCTCGATTACGCCGACGGCGACGCGGTCATCATGATGGACGGCGATATGCAGCACCCGCCGGAAATGATTCCGACGCTCCTGGCCGAGTGGGAAAACGGCTATGAGGTCGTGCAGACCATCCGGAAGACAACGGAAGGCGTCTCGTTCATCAAGAAAGCGACGTCGAATCTCTATTACAAGCTGCTGAACATGATTTCCACCGTGCCGATCCAGCCCGGCGGCTCCGACTTCCGGCTGATGGACGGCGTCGTGGTGCGGGCGTTCCGCCGTTACCGCGAGCACGCCCGCTTCATTCGCGGCATGGTGGGCGCCATGGGCTACCGGCAGAAAAAAATCGAGTTCGTCGCGCCGCCGCGTTTCGCTGGCGTGTCGAAATTCTCCCCGAGAAAGATGCTGCATTTCGCGCTGGACGGCATCCTCGCCTACTCGACGCTGCCGCTCCGGTTCGCGCTGTACGGCGGCGTGTTCTGCGGCTTCGTCAGCTTCTGCCTGTTCCTGCATGTGCTTTTCGTCAAGTATATCGAAAACGACGCCGTGCCCGGCTGGGCGACGATCCTCGGCTGCGTGCTGTTCTTCGGCGGCTTCCAGCTCATCATCCTCGGCATCATGGGCGAGTACATCGGACGCATTTTCGAGGAAACAAAGGGACGCCCGCTGTACCTGATTGCAAGGGGAAAGCCGAAGGACGAGGCCAACGGCGGCCCGTCGGCGGTCGGGGCGAGAGGATAAGCGGCGTCCTTTGTTCCTTTTGATACGTATCTCAGACCAAAATGTTAAATAAAAATTTTGACCTGAGATACGCCTTAAACAGTCCACTGGACTGTTTAACACAGGCTACAGCCGAGCCTTCAGCTCGTCTGACGTCTCATGCACTCTCTGCAAAGATTTAAAAATCTTAACAGAGAGCAGTATGATTGCCTTTTTTCGGTTGCGTCATATCCCGCTCTTTTCCACTTCGTCAAACACGGCGGTGATTTCCTCCGAGGGCGGGGCGTCCGTTTTGCTTACGATGTAAATCGCGAGGGCGGACAGGAAGAAGCCGGGGATGATCTCGTAAAGCCCGAACAGCGCGAGTTGTTTCCAGATCAGAACTGTCAGGCCGCCGACGATGATGCCGGCGAGAATGCCGTTTCTCGTGGCGCGCCGCCAAAACAGCGACGCGAGGATGGCCGGGCCGAAGGCCGCGCCGAAGCCTGCCCACGCGTAGGCGACGATGTCGAGGATGAAGCTGTCGGGATTCAGCGCCAGCACCATGGCGATGGCCGCGATCGCCATGGTGGAAATCCGGTTGACCCAGACCAGTTCATTTTCGCTTGCGTCCTTCCGCAGCATGGTGTGGTAAAGATCCTGTGCGAAGGCGGAGGATGCGACGAGAAGCTGGGAGGATACGGTGCTCATGATGGCCGCCAGCACGGCGGAAAGAATGATGCCCGCGAAGAACGGGGAGAACAGTTCATGCGTCATGACCAGGAAAACTTTTTCGGCGCCTGCGCCCGTCAATTCATTGGCGAGGAACGGACGTCCGACCATGCCGACAAGCACGGCGGCGGCCAAGGAAACGACGACCCATGTCATCGCGATCCGCGTAGCATGGCGAAGGGCGCCGAGGGATCGTATCGCCATGAACCGGACGAGGATATGCGGCTGGCCGAAGTAGCCGAGTCCCCAGCCCAGCAGGGAAATCAGCTCGACGAATGTCATGGCGGAGCCGTCGGGCTTCGTCAGCGGCGCGAAAAAGTTCGGGTTGGAGGCAAGGATGGCGCTTTCCGTGGCGGAGATGCCGCCAAGGGCGTAAGCCGCCATGACGGGCACGAGGAAAATCGCGCAGAACATCATGATGCCCTGGATGAAGTCGGTCCAGACCACGGCGAGGAAACCGCCGACGCTGGTGTAGAAGATGACGACGGCGCCGCCGAGGACCAGCGCCCAGACATAGGGAAGTCCGAAGACCGTCTCGAACAGCTTGCCGCTGGCGACGAAGCTGGACGAGGTATATATAATGAAGAAAATCAAGATGAAGACGGCGGGGACGATCCGCAAGAGATTGCTTTTGTCCTGATAGCGGTTGAGCAGGAAGTCCGGCAGCGTCAGCGAGTTGTTCGCCAGCTCGGTGTATTTGCGGAGCCGTGCGGCGACGAGCTTCCAGTTCGCCCATGTGCCGAGACCGAGACCGAGGGCGATCCAGCCCGCGTTCAGTCCGGCGATATACGCGTATCCCGGCAGGCCCATCAGCATCCAGCCGCTCATGTCTGACGCTTCCGCGCTCATCGAGATGACCCATGCGCCGAGCTTCCGGCTGCCGAGGATGTAGTCGGACATATTCTGCGTCCTGCGGTAAAAATAAATGCCGATGAACATCATCACGGAAAGGTAGATGATGAATGCGGCAACGATGGAAATATTTTGCGACAAGGTTGATTCCCCCTACATATTCTTGCCCCCCTTAAAGGGGAAGGCAAGCAAAGTTCAACAAAGACAATATAATTGCATAGCATTTCATATTATACAAAAAAAGGGAAGAAAAACGCAAGCATTGGAAAGCGGGGAAAAAATATGGTATAGTATAGAAGCGAAGTGTGAATATGGGGAGAGGAAACGAATGGGTGCGAAGCAATATGACGTGGCCATTGTGGGCGCGGGGCCTGCGGGCTCTTTCGCGGCCTATGAGCTTTTGGCGAAAAAGCCGGGGTTGAAAGTCATTGTTCTCGAGAGCGGCAAGGATATTGACCAGCGGAGCTGTCCAATCGCGCAGGGAAAGGTCAAGCGGTGCATCGGTTGCGTGCCGTGCAGCATTATGCGTGGTTTCGGCGGCGCCGGGGCGTTTTCCGACGGCAAGTACAATTTCACGACGAAGTTCGGCGGCTGGCTCAACGAATACCTTGACGACGACGAGGTCATGAAGCTGATCTATTATGTCGACGCGATCAACCAAAAGAACGGTGCGCCGTCCAAGGTTTTCACCACCGAAGGCAGCGAGATCAAAAAATTTGCGCTGGCATACGACCTTCATCTTCTCGACGCCAGCGTGCGCCATCTCGGCACGGAGAACAATGTGAAGATGCTGCGCAAGATGTACGGCGGCTTGAAGGAAAAAGCGGAGTTCCGTTTCCTTTCGCCGGTCTCGAAAATCGAGACCGACAGCGCTGGCACGAACGCGCTGGTTCTCGAAAACGGCGAGCGCATTGAGGCGGAGTATCTGATCGTCGCGCCGGGACGCGCCGGGGCGGAGTGGTTCAGCGACGAGTGCCGCCGCCTCGGCGTCGAGCTCTTGAACAACCAGGTGGACGTGGGCGTGCGGGTTGAAGTGCCCGACGAGATCTGGAACCATATTACATCGAAGGTTTACGAGGCGAAGCTGGTCTACCGCACGAAGCGGTACGGCGACCTTGTGCGGACGTTCTGCATGAACCCCCACGGCCATGTGGTCATGGAAAACACCGACGGCGTCATGACGGTAAACGGCCACTCTTACAGCGACCCGAAGCTGCAAAGTCATAACACGAATTTCGCGCTTCTGGTATCGAACCGTTTTACCGAGCCGTTCAAGGAGCCGTACAAATACGGCAAGCGGATCGCCTCGTTCTCGAACATGCTGGCGGGTGGCGCGCTTTTGCAGCGGTACGGCGACCTCTTCAAAGGGCGGCGCACCGATATGGACCGGCTGTCCAAGAGCTTCACGAAGCCGACCTTGCAGGCGACGCCGGGCGATCTTTCGCTGGTGCTGCCGAAGCGGCATCTCGACAATATTCTCGAGATGATCCAGGCCCTGAACAATATCGCGCCGGGCATGACGAACGACGATACGCTGCTCTACGGCGTCGAGGTTAAGTTCTACAGCTCACGGATTACGCTGACGAAGGAACTGGAAATGCCGCTGAAAAATATTTTTGCGGCGGGCGACGGCGCGGGCGTGACCCGAGGCCTGTCCCAAGCGGGCGCCAGCGGCGTGTATGTCGCCCGGACGATTTTATCCCGCATGGGGTGACTGACGTTTTGAAAAAACGAAGGGAATGCCCTTGTGCGGACAATGTTTTTTCTATATACTATACAAGAGGGAATCTCTCAAAAGATTTTCGGATATATGAGAAGGGTTTTTATCATTCGTGTCGAAGTAAACAGGTATTAAGTATAATTATATATGTCTTGATTGATTCTTGCCCTCCCCTACTACAATAGATTTCGGAAAAGGCGACTGATCATCGCATATA
>CAMVJN010000147.1 GCA_947167825.1 uncultured Selenomonadales bacterium
GCGTTTCCTATCATGTCATCAAGAACACGCTGACGACGATTGCCGCGAAGGAGCTTGGCCTCGACGATCTCGTTCCGCATCTGAACGGTACGACGGCTCTGGCGTCGTCGAAGGAGGACGCTGTCGCTCCGGCAAAGGTTATCAGCGAGTTCATCAAGAAGAACAAACTGGCCGACGCGGGAATCCTGACCGTAAAGGTCGGCCTGGTCGACGGCAAGGTCATCGACGCGAAAGAAGTCGAGGCGCTGGCTTCGCTGCCGTCCCGCGAGGTTCTGCTCGCGAAGCTCTTGGGCAGCATGCAGGCCCCGATCAGCAACACGGTGGGTGTGCTCCAAGGCGTTATCCGCAATGCCGTCTATGTGCTTGACGCGATCCGTCAGCAGAAGGAATCGGCATAAGGCGATTATTAGCCTTCCCCTCTGGGGAAGGTGGCAGCCCGTAGGGCTGACGGATGAGGTTTTTGAACACAGAGGCTGATATAAACGCAACGTTGAAAAACCTCACCCACCGCTAAAGCGGTCCCCCTCCCCATAGGGGAGGGCATATAATGAAAAAATGTTAAAAAATGGAGGTATTTTACAAATGACGAAAGAAGAAATTATGCAGGCTATTGAGAGCATGACGGTTCTCGAGCTCTCCGAACTGGTCAAGGCTATGGAAGAGAAATTCGGCGTTTCGGCTGCGGCCCCGGTCGCTGTTGCCGCTGCGGCCCCGGCTGCCGGCGGCGCTGCCGCTGCCGATGAGCAGACGGAGTTCGACGTCATCCTGAAGAGCGCCGGCGACAAGAAGATCAACGTCATCAAGGTTGTCCGCGAGATCACGGGCCTCGGCCTGAAGGAAGCGAAGGCTCTCGTTGACGAGGCTCCGAAGCCGATCAAGGAGAAGGTCGCGAAGGCGGAAGCTGACGAGATCAAGGCGAAGCTGGAAGAGGCCGGCGCGCAGATCGAAGTGAAGTAAGAATGATTCAATAAAAAGGCAGGGGATGGAAACGTCCCCTGCTTTTTTATGTTAAGGAATCACTGATTAAGTCAATTCGTGCATCTGGCGAGAGATTTTTTCGACTGTCTAGGACGTGACATGCCAGTGGCATATCACGCCTCGAAGGCGTAGCATCGCTACGTCGAGAGGGATTTGACGACGGCAGTCGAAAAAAGATCCGGTAGCGAAATAGTCCAGTGGACTGTTTCGCGGAGGGACTTATTCAGTGGTTCCTTAAGTATTACAGAATAAGAGCAATTCTTGCTTTCATTGAATCGTTGTGATAGAATAAACTGCAGGACAGATATGTATATCACGCAGCGACGAGGACGTGATGGATGTGGATGGTTTCCGAAAGGAATTGCGCAAAAGGACAGCGAATATGGCAAAAGGTTTTTCTTCCCGGCTATGTCAAATGGTTTTGACATAGCCGGGCGTTTTTGTCAAAGATTTTTGTTTTTTTCGTCTTTTTATGGTGTGCCTTTTTGTAGGAAAATGATGTCGGAAGGGGAAGCGTTATGAGTGATTTTTCCAATCGCGTTGCCCGGCTCCGAAAGGAGCGAAAATTGACGCAGCAGGAGATGGCCGAAGCGTTGAAGCTTTCACGGCAGACCGTGTCAAATTGGGAAAAGGGCAGAATCGAGCCCAGCATCGGCGTCATTTCAAAAATCGCTTCATATTATGGCGTTACCATTGATTTCCTTTTGGGGCATGAGATGTACACGACGCAGTATGAGAGAAAGTATCAGCAGGAGGGCTTTTATTGGGGAAGGAAAATCAACTGCCTCGCCCATGAGGTGCTGCGGCTGATGCCGCCGCAGCGGCCGCTCCGGCTTCTGGACGTGGGCTGCGGCGAGGGACAGGCGGCGGTGTTTTTCGCGAGGAACGGCTACCATGTGACCGCCTTCGACATCGCGGAAAGCGGGCTGGAAAAAGGACGGCAACTCGCGAAAGCGGCGGGTACCCATGTGGATTTCTTTCAGTGCGATCTTTTGCATCATGAACTGATCAATACTTACGATATCATTTATTCCACCGGCGTGCTGGAATATGTGCCGCCGAGAAAACGGGAAAACGTCCTGCGCGGTTTTCGCGGCCATACGGCGGTGGGAGGTCTGAACGTCCTCGACACGTTCGTGGAGAAGAGCTTCATCAAGACCGCGCCGGACTGGGAGCACGGCAAGGAATTTTATTGGCAGACGGGCGAGCTGTTTTCCCACTATCGGGGAAACTGGAGGATTGAGCTGTGCGAGGAGTCGATTATCGACTGCGACAGCTCCGGGGTTCTGCACCAGCACTGCATGGACATGATGATTGCCCGCAGGATGGTATAGGAAGATGTTTGTGGATAAAGGTATGGAAAAGTGGATAAATATGTGGATAACGTTTTAATAAATCCTTGATTCGTCAGCAATACCCGTGAAAAATGGGACTTGTGATACAGAAAGCGTTTTATCAAAGAAAGGGTGGTAATTATATCGCTGACAGTTTTGCAATGATTTATGCTTTTGAATTTGGTTTTCGTGCAATAACGAAAGGAGGTTTTCGATATGGGGAACTCGCGAAGGATTTTTATTGTGGCCGCTCTCCTGGTATTGATCGTGGGCGGATTCTTTTATTATCAACAGAAAGAACGGGCGGCGGCCCAATCGGCGCGTGAACTGAAGCTGTCCGGCAACGTGGACGTCCGCGAAGTCTCGCTGGCGTTTCGCGGCAGCGACCGCCTGGGCGAGCTGCTCGTCGCGGAAGGGGATTCGGTGAAGAAGGGACAGGTCCTGGCGCGGCTGGAGACGAAAGAGCTTCGGCTGACGATGGCGAAGACGCGGGCCGAGATCCAAGCGCAGGAGAGCGCCGTCGAACTGCTGCACAACGGCACGCGCCCCGAGGAAATCCATCGGGCGGAGGAAGCCCTGAACGCGGCCCGCGCCAAGTCGGAATTCGCGGAAGGCGTCATGGTCCGCCGTCAGCAGATTTATGACGAGGTGGAAGGCGTCAGCGTCCAGGAACTCGACAATGCGATTTCCCAGGCTGCGGCAGCGGCGGCAGAGACTGCGGCCGCGGAGCAGGCCTACGCGGAAGCGGTGGCAGGCCCGCGCGTCGAGGAGATCGCGCAGGCGGAAGCGAAACTGGAATCGCTGCGGCAGGAACTGGCGCGGCAGGAATATCTTTTGAAGGAAACGGAACTCATCGCCCCGTCGGACGGCGTGATCCGCTCCCGGCTGCTGGAGGTCGGCGACATGGCGTCGCCGCAGCTGGCCGTGTTCAAGCTGTCGCTGAACGACAAGAAATGGGTGCGCGCCTATATCCGCGAGACCGATTTAGGAAAAGTCCATGAAGGGCAAAAGGCCACGGTCACCATCGACAGTTTCCCGAAGGACCCCATCGAGGGACAGGTGGGCTATATCTCCGGCACGGCGGAATTCACGCCGAAGACGGTGCAGACCGACGAGCTCCGCACCTCGCTCCTGTATGAAATCCGCGTGTACGTCAACGACCCGGACAACCGCCTCCGCCTCGGGATGCCCGCCACCGTCCGGGTGGAACTTTGACATGAACGAAGAAACAATCGTCGAGGCGAAAGACCTCGTCAAACAATTCACGCCCAAAGGCGCGCCTCCCGTCACGGCGCTGAACGGCATCGGGATTTCCCTGCAGACGGGCTGCCTGACCGCCGTGATCGGGCCGGACGGCGCAGGGAAGACGACGCTGATGCGGCTGATCGCGGGCCTGCTTTCGCCCACCTCCGGTACGCTTCGCGTGCTCGGCATGGAAGTACAGGGCCACGAGCAGGACATCCAGAACCGGCTCAGCTATATGCCGCAGAAATTCGGCCTCTATGAGGACCTTACCATCGCGGAGAATATGACGCTCTATGCGAATCTCCACGGCGTGCCGGAGGAAACGCGAAAGACCCGTTTCCCCCATCTCCTGGAAATGACGGGATTGACGAAATTCACGGAACGGCTGGCAGGCAAGCTGTCCGGCGGCATGAAGCAGAAGCTGGGGCTGGCCTGCACCCTTGTGCGCTCCCCCGACCTGCTGCTGCTGGACGAGCCGACGGTGGGCGTCGACCCGCTGTCCCGCCGCGAGCTTTGGGACATCCTGCAAAAGCTGTCCCGGGAAGAGCGGCTTTCGATCTTCGTCAGCACCGCTTACATGGACGAGGCGGAGCTTTGCCGCCGCGTCTATGTGATGAACCACGGCCGCA
>CAMVJN010000148.1 GCA_947167825.1 uncultured Selenomonadales bacterium
CGGTAGCGAAATAGTCCAGTGGACTGTTTCGCGGAGGGACTTATTCAGTGGTTCCGTAATCCCATATATGCAAAAACTTCCGCAGAACCGACGCCCCGCGGGAGTTTTATTTTGGCTGCGCCCGTATCCGTTTCACGTTTGCCCCCCGCACGATAATAACAGGAAGGCGAGGTATCCACTATGAAGATAAAAACATTATTCCACACCGCTGTTCTCGGCATGACGTCCCTTTTGGTGCTCGGGGGCGGGGCTTTCGCTTCCGCCGCCGGATCGCGGGAGATTCCTTTTTCCGCGTTGGACGGCGTTCGCGTGGGGAACGCGCAGGATGACGCGGGGCTGACGGGAGTGACGGTACTTTATTTTCCCGACGGTGCCAGGACCGGCGTGGATATTCGCGGCGGCGGGCCCGCGTCCCGGGAAACGCCTGTGCTGGACCCGACGAAGGAGGATATCGGGATCCACGCCATCGTGTTTTCCGGCGGCAGCGCGTACGGACTGGCCGCTTCCGACGGGGTGATGAAGTGCCTGGAGAATCACGGCGTCAGCTATGATAACGGTTTCGCGCTTGTGCCGCTGGTGGTGCAGAGCTGCCTTTACGATTTATCCTACGGCAGCGCGTCGGCGCGTCCGGACGCCGCCATGGGGTACGCAGCCTGTGAGAACGCGCTGCGGGAAGGCCGTCCCGTCAGCGGGTCCGTGGGTGCTGGCACGGGCGCGACAGTGGGAAAGCTCTGCGGCATGCAGCGGTCTATGAAGAGCGGCGTCGGCTACGCCGCGGTGCAAATCGGCGAGTTGAAGCTGGGCGCGATGGTGGTCGTCAACGCGCTGGGCGATGTGTATTCGACGGCGAGCGGCAAGAAGATCGCGGGGCTGACGAACGAGGACCGCACGGAATTCGTGGACAGCGTGGAAGAACTTTACCGTATTTCCGCCCCGCAGGATCTTTTTTCCCGGTCGAATACCACCATCGGCGCCATCGTCACGAACGGGAAATTCGACAAAGCGCAGCTCACGCGCATTGCGGCTCAGGCGAGCAACGCTTACGCCCGCGCCATCAGGCCAGTGGGACCTCTGGCGGACGGGGATACGGTGTACGCGTCTTCCTGCGGGACGCCGGTGGCGGCGGACGTAAATATGGTGGGAACGCTGGCGGCGGAGGTTATGGCGAAGGCGATCGAGGACGCGATTGCTTCGTCGAAGATGGAGGACACGGAATATCTGTCCCACTGCCTGACCCTGCCCGCGCGATGAGACGCCTGTCTGCCGGATATGCGTGGTGATGGGGCATGGGTGAATGTATTGATGGAACATTGGCTCAAATATATTGCGAAAGCTGGACAAAAATGCTATGATAAAAAACATATCAAATCATCTGATAAAAGGGGCAGTTTTCATGAAAAAGCAACTTGCGACGGCTCTGACTGGCTTTATCATGTTGTCGGGCGCGGCGTCCACTGCTTTTGCCGCGACAAATCCCTTCGAGGATGTTCCCGTCGGCCATTGGGCGTATGACGCGGTGGCACAGCTTGCCGCCGACGGCGTGATCGAGGGCTACGGCGACGGCACCTATCGCGGCGACCAAGCGATCACGCGCTTCGAGATGGCGCAGATGGTCGCCCGCGCGATGGCGAAGGGCGGCGGAAACAAGGCGCTGCTCGACAAGCTGGCGGCGGAATTCGCCGATGAGCTGAACCAGCTCGGCGTCCGCGTGGCGGCCCTCGAAAAGAAAGTCGACAACGTAAAGTTCACCGGCACGGTGCGCTATCGGTACCAATACTATCGCCAAACCGACGAGGGCATCCGGAAAAACATTGCTCAATACCTGACACTCCGTCTGGAACCGTCCATGCAAATCAATGAACATTGGACCGGCCACGCCCGCATCGACTACAATACAGATATGAACTCCGCTGCCAATACGACCGGCGCAACCGAGATACCGCTCCAGGAGAATGGCGAGGGCGCGTTCGTTCCGGGACTTCGTGTGGAGCGCGTCTGGGTACAGGGAGATTACAAGAATTTCCAGATTCTGCTCGGCAAACTGCCATATATAACCAACATCGACAACGGTATGGTTTACGATGACAACGTGGCCGGCGGGCAGCTTACCTTCGGCAACAAGGTCAGGGCGACGCTGACGGCGGGCCGTTCTGCTCGCTATGATACAACCGGAGCTTCTCCGGATGTCAGAGTCGGCGGTGTCACCCACACCGGCAGTTATGTGGGCGCCGAGATTTACAACGACCGCGCCGACAAATTGACTTGGGGCGTGGGGTTCCACCGCTGGGCGAACGATGCATTCCTTTCCCAAAAAGCCCGTATGTCGGCTGTCAATATTTGGGATGTCGGTCTTGGCTACAAATTTGACAAGAATGTTTCCATCCACGGTGCATACGCTTGGACCGTCAATCCCACCGGAGAACCTGCGAAGCCGGCCGAAGCGGGAAAACCGGCCGAAGCGGAGGAATCGGCGACCGCTGTCTCCAAGCGCGCATGGAGTATCGAGCTCGATTACAAGAAAGCCGATCCTGCCGTCAAAGGCTCATGGGGCGCGTTTGTCGCCTACCGCCAGCTCGGCAGCTATGCCGTCCTTGCGCCGACCTACGACGCGATGGGCGCGGGCAATAAGGGCGTGGAAATGGGCGTCGATTATGTCTTCGCGAAAAACGTCATGGGCACGCTGAAATACTTCTTCGGCAAGGAAACGCAGGACGAATACGAAAGCGATCCGGGCGATCCGCCGCAGTCTTCCGCATATACGCTCTTCGGCGAGCTCAATTTCTTCTTCTGATTCTGTTAAAAAATTCTTTGCGATCAAACATCAAAAAAGAACGTCACGCAAAATCGCGCGGCGTTCTTTTCATTTCCCTTGTTTTCATGCTTATCTCACCCAATCATGCCCAGCGCGACGCCGAGGACGCCGCAGGCGAGCAGGATGTGGATGACATTTGCTTTTTTCCGTACGGCGACGACGGCCAGCGCGAGGATGACCGCGCTTTTCGGGTCGAACCGCTCCTTCATTGCGGCAATGGTTGCCGGAAAACGATCCACATCGAAAAGCGTCAACGCGATAAACGAAAGCCCCGCCGCGCAGATCAGCGCGACGACAGCAGGGCGCAGGCCGTTCAACACGCCCTGTATCGCTCCGATGCTGCCGTAGCGAAGCAAAAGACGTGCGAGAATCAGGCAGAGGATAAAGGACGGCGTCACGAATCCCAGCGTCGCCGCGATGGAACCCGGCAGCCCCGCAACCTTCATGCCCGAGAAGGTCGCAGCGTTGATGCCGATAGGTCCCGGCGTCATCTGGGAAATCGTGAAAATGTCGATGAACTCGGACAGCGTCAGCCAATGATACGTATCGACGACCGCAGCCTGGATCAGCGGCATCGACGCGTAGCCGCCGCCCACGCAGACCAGCCCGATTTTCGCGAACTCCCAAAACAGAAGAAGGCAAAGCATTTTCCCGCCCCTTTATACGTCCAATTTTTGCTTCGCTTCCGCCCCTTGCAGGAACATCAAGCCTGCGAGGCCGTCGATGACGATCAGGATCATCAGGTTGACGCCGAAAAAGAAATTCGCGACGAAAGTGCCGACGAGAATCAGCAGCGGAATCGTCTGCTTTTCTTTGCACTTTTTCCGCACGAGATCGACGGCGACGCTGACAATCAGCGCCGTCGCGCCGCACTGCATCCCCTGCAAGGCAAGGCGCACGACGGGGGACGACGCGAAGGCCTCGTAAGCCTGCGCAATCAGCGACAGCGTAATCAGCGGCGGCAGGATTGTCGCGGCCAGCGCGGTCAACGCTCCCGGCACCCCCGCCATGCGATAGCCGAGCAGGATCGACGCGTTGACCGCCATCACGCCGGGCATGGACTGGGCGAGTGCCGCGAGGTCAAGGGTTTCCTTGTCATCCAGCCAGCCGAACTCATCCACATATTTCGTCTTCAAGAGCGAGATAATGACGAAGCCGCCGCCCACCGTCAACGCACTGATCCAAAACGTCGACCAAAAAAGCGCACGGTAAAAATGGCCGCCGCGCTTTTCTTTATTATCGTCCATTCGTCATCCCCCCAAGCCTTGATCTTTCACCGTCATAAAAAGGCCAGCACTACCGCGCCCATGCCCAGCGCCATCGCAAAGCCCTTCATCACGTTGCCGAGCCACG
>CAMVJN010000149.1 GCA_947167825.1 uncultured Selenomonadales bacterium
TCGTCGGAAAATCGAGATAAGTCATATAGTCGTATTCGCGGTTCGCGGGCGAGTAGGAAATCGCGCCGCCGCCGTGGGTGATGCTGTCGCCGAAGGCAGCCGCGTAGGGACGTCCTTTCGTTTCCGGCACATAGAACGAAGCCGTTTCCGAATAGCGCCCGATGGTGTTGCCGTTCTCGTCGATTGCCCGGACGCGCCAATAGTAGTCTCCCGGATCTTTGCGCTTGTATTCGTCGTAGCAGCTGAAGGAGTCGTTTGCGATACGATACCATTCGCGGTCGGGAGACGGCGTTTTCGCATACTTTTCCTCCGGCGGCGAATACATGAGCTCGACTTCGTAACGGAGTGCGCCGTTCATCGGAATCCATTGATAGACCGGATAGAGAAGCGGGTAATTGTCGGGCATCTGCACGAAGGTATTGATCAGCGGTGCGTCGGGAACCGGAGCCGACGGGTCGATGATGATTCTTTCCGCGCGGGAAAATTCGCCGATGGGTTTCTTTTCCAGTGTCAGGGCGCGGACACGCCAATACAGCTCACGGCGGTTCTTCCACTCCGTCAGGTCGGCCTGGTAGCCGTTGGTATAGACGCGCTGCGTGTCGAAAAGACTGTACTTGTCCGAGAGCTTGACGTCGCCTTCGGTTTCCGGCGGCCCGGAAAGAATCTCCAGCTCATAGCAGACAGCGCCGGGAACCGGGTGCCATACGAGGAACGGCTTCAGGCTGGCAGGGGCGTCTTCCGTGTAGTGGAGAACGCTGTGCGGCGAGAAAGGTTCGGTGTAAGCCGGGTGGGGAATCGTCGGGAACGGACCGGCGATTTTGCCGAACAGCCCATAGGCCGACACTTGATAAAACATTGGAATCGTGGTCGGGGGAACTTGGAAAGACGCCGTCGTCGTCGTTCCGGATGAAAAGCGGTGAAGCTGCGGCTTGCCGTCCGTCGTCCGTCCGGTGGTTTTTGAGAAGCACTCCACCTCATACCGGCAGGGATACGGCAGGGGCTTCCAGTGCATTGTCACGACGCCGTTCTCGTCCGTGAAATGCACGTCGTCGAGGGCGGCGCCCGAGAGCGGGATCAGCCCCGTGCGTTCCGTCATATACAGCCATATCGTCGAGAAGCCCGCGATAATCAGAAAAAAAAGAATAAACTTTTTCATAATTGCCCCGTAATACATTCGCGCCCGGAAACGAGCGCGGGATGAAATATCCTTAATAATATAGTACATCTAACAGGGAAAGTAAAGGATGCGACCGGTTATAAGAATAATAATACGGCGATGAAAACAAGAACGAAGCCCTGCGCGATGTTGAGGACGCGCCCGATTCCTTTTTTGCGGAACAGGATGCGGCGGAGACGTCCCGCGCAAAGGGCGACGGCGGAGAAAATCAGGAATGCCTGCACAGCAAACAGAAAGCCGAGCAGCGCGATCTGCTTGCCGACGTTTTCGGTGTCGGCAGGGACAAACTGCGGCAGGAACGTCAGGAAGAAGAGCAGAACCTTCGGATTCAGCACGTTCATAAGGATTCCCCGCCGATAAAGGGCGAAGCGGTTTTCGGGCGCGCCCGCGCTTTCGAGGCGCAGCTCGCTTTTGTCGCGGAACGCGCCGAAGGCGAGATAAAGAAGATAAAGCGCGCCAAGGTATTTCAATGCGGCGAGGGCGACAGGGGAGCCTTGGATCAGCGCCGCCACACCGAGAATCACGAGCGTCGTATGAAAAAGGATGCCGCTGGAGAGACCGGCGGCCAACGCGATGCCGTTTCGTGCGCCGTCGGCGAGACTTTTTGCCAGAAGGTACATGATGTCGGGCCCCGGCGCCAGTGTAAGCAATACCGAGGCAAGCAGGAAATAGAGAAGTGTTGCTGTGTCCATCCTTTTTGTTATTCTCCCAATAACTTTGCTTTCAGTGCCTTGTATTTTTTTGTATAGTATGGGCCGTTCTGGGATTCGCGATGATCGAAGCCGAAGGCGCGGCGGCTGACCGCGAGGATCGGCGGCGCCTGGATGCGCTTCGCGACGGCGAGGCCGGAGAATTGGTTCCACCATCGTTCAAGGTCGGCAATAAAGTCCTTCGGCGTCGGGAAGTATTTCGCGACAAGCCCCGGCGCACAGCCGATTTCTTTTTCCAGCGCGTCGTCGGCGTACCATTCGAGAATGTCCTGGGGTGTCGCCTTTTGCCAGCGCTCGACGAAGGAACGGAACAGATAATCGTGGTACGGATAATGGAGCGGATCGCCCTGCCCCTTGTCCACGTCCTGGGCGTCGGAAAGTTCGGCGCTGGGCACGATGTCGATGGTTTCCTGCGGAATTGCCTCGCGATTGTAGACGGTTTCGTTCAGATAACGGGCGAGGTCATAGACCTGATATTTCCAAAGGTCAGCCAGCGCGGAAAGGAACCCGCTCTGGTCGCCGTACAGCGTCGAATAGCCGACCGTGGTTTCCGCTTTGTTGGCGTTGCAGGTGAAGCCGCCTCCGAAGGCTGCCGCCAGTCCCGCCAGGACACGGGAGGAACGGTCGCGCGCCTGGATATTTTCCGCCATGAAGGAAGAAATATGGAAGTGTTCCGTCGTGCCGTCGAAAAGATTTTCGATTGTCGCGTTTTCCAGTTGCTCGACGGTCAGTTCCACCGAAGGCTGGATTGGAACCGTCGTGCAGCGGCAGCCGAGATTATCCGCGAGCCGCCGCGCCAGCCCTTTTGTCGTCTCCGAGTTGTAGATGCTGGGCATATTGACGAGCAGGAGATTTTCGGGCGGCAGAACCCGCGCGTAAAGCGCGGCGGCCACGGCGGAGTCGATGCCTCCGGAGACGCCGACGACGACGCGCTTCATGCCGATGGTTTCGAGGAACAGACGAACGCCATAGGACAGCGCACGGAAAATCTGTGCGGCTTCCGGTTCGTCGGGAATGGTGACGGGCTTTCGCTCGGGGATCGTTTCGAGGTCGAAAACCTGCGTCGTTTCCTCATAGGGCGTGCCGGATAGGCGCAGGACGCCATGCGCATCGTAGGCGGCGTTCGCGCCGTCGAAGGTGTAGACCGTCTTGCCGTTGTTTTGGATACCGACGTTGTTCACATAGAGGAGCGGCGCGCCAGCTTCGGCGGCACGGCCGGAAAAGACGCGGCGCCGCTTGTCGTTTTTGCCGAGCGTGTACGGCGACGAGGAAATATTGACGAAAAAGTCCGGGCGCTCCTTTTCGCAGAGAATTTTCATCGGCGAAAGCCCGTAATCGTCGCTCCATCCGTCCTCGCAAAGCAGGCAGCCGACGGCGTAGGTCGTGCCGTTGACAGCGAGGCGTATGGGGGAAAGCAGATTTTCCGCCGCGACGCCGAGCTCCCGCGCCAGCTTTTGCAGGCTGAAAAAATGGCGGGTATCGTCGAATTCGCGATAATTCGGTAGCAAAGTCTTGACGACGAACGGATAGGGCGATCCTTCCGGCGCGACAAGCCGTCCGTCCTGCGCGGTGAAAAACGCATTGTATTTGCGGACGCGGCCGTCGTTGTTTTTTTTCGTCCGATCGACGGCGACGTTGCCGAACATAATCGTTATTCCTTTTGAAGCCGCAATAATCTCTTCTCCGCAGGTTTCGCATTCTTCGAGGAATGAAGTTTGCTCCCAAGTGTCTCCCAAAAGATAGCCGGGAATCGCCATCTCTGGGAAGATCACGAGATCGGCGTTTTGGCTTTTTGCGTCGGCGATACAGCGCAACATCGTTTCCGTGTTGCGGTCCGGGCGACCGGGGACGACACGCATTTGGGCAAGGGCGATACGAAGCATGGCAAAGCCTTCTTTCATAAAGACAGCATTTTGTGATATAATACAACATTGTGAACTGCAATAGAAATGAGTGTATAGTATGGCGAAAAAGAAAAGCGGCGCAAAAACCAACGCGGCGCGTATCCTTGACGGGCTCGGCGTCCCGTATGAATTGAAGGAGTATCCGGTCGACCTGGACGACCTGAGCGCGGTGCATGTCGCGGAAATGGTCGGCATGCCGATCGAGAAGGTATTCAAGACGCTGGTGGCGCGCGGCGACAAGACGGGCGTCCTGATGGCGTGCATTCCCGGCGACGGTGAGCTGGACTTGAAGGAGCTGGCGGCGGTTTCCGGCAACAAGCGCGTCGAGATGGTGCATCTGAACGAGGTGCTGGG
>CAMVJN010000150.1 GCA_947167825.1 uncultured Selenomonadales bacterium
GCGAGGGCCGAACGATCATCAGCGAGAGCGGCGTGCAAAGCGCGGAGGACGCGGATCGTCTACGCGAGGCGGGCTGTGACGGAATCCTCGTCGGTGAGGGGCTTGTGACCGCGCCGAGCGTAGCGCAGATGACGCAGCGGCTCTCTTTTGTCGCCGGAGCGGCTACAAAAAGCGCGTGAAAAGCAAAATAAGCCCTCCCCTTTGGGGAGGGGGGACCGCCGTAGGCGGTGGGTGAGGTCTTATGAAGTTATGATAGTATCAGTCGTTACACTTCAACACCTCATCCGTCAGCCTTCGGCTGACAAGAAACATGCCACTGGCATGTTTCTCCCCTCAAGGAGAGGCATGTATTCAAGAAGTTAATTATATTATGGGAGGTTTTATTCATGACAACAGGGCGATTCGGAAAATACGGCGGGCAGTTCGTGCCGGAGATTGTGATGCCGGTGCTGACGGAGCTGCAGGCGGCCTATGAGAAGTACAAGGATGACGAGGACTTCAAGGCGGAGGTGCGCGGTTATCTGGAAAGGTACGCGGGGCGTCCGACGATGCTCTACTATGCGAAGCGGCTGACCGAGCATTACGGAAAGGCGAAAATCTATCTGAAGCGAGAGGATTTGCTCCATACCGGCGCGCACAAGATTACGAACGCACTGGGACAGGCGGTTCTCGCGAAGCGCATGGGCAAGAAACGCGTTATCGCCGAGACGGGCGCGGGGCAGCACGGTGTGGCCACAGCGACGGCGGCGGCGCTTTTCGGCATGGAGTGCCATGTGTTCATGGGGACGACGGATATCGAGCGGCAGAAGCTGAACGTGTTCCGCATGAAGCTCCTCGGCGCGCAGGTCATTCCCGTGTCCAGCGGTACCGGTACGCTGAAGGACGCCACCAGCGAGGCGATTCGTTACTGGGCGGCGCATATCGAGGACACGCACTATATCATCGGCTCGGCGGTGGGGCCGCATCCGTACCCGACCATTGTGCGCGACTTCCAGTCCTGCATCGGCAGCGAGATCCGCGCGCAGGCGAAAAAAGAAACAGGCGGCCGCATCGATTACCTGCTGGCCTGCGTCGGCGGCGGCAGCAATTCCATCGGCACCTTTTACGAGTTCCGCGACGACAAAGCGGTGAAAAAGATCGGCATTGAGGCCGGAGGACGGGGCGAAGCCGAGGGCGACAACGCGAAGACGCTTTCCGGCACGGGCAAACCGGGCGTATTGCACGGCGCGTACAGCTATGTCCTGCAGGACAGCGACGGGCAGATTGTCGAGGCCTATTCGCTGTCGGCGGGGCTCGATTATCCGGGCGTCGGGCCGGAACATTCCTATTTCAAGGATGCGGGCATTGTCGAGTATGTTTCCGTCACCGATGCGGAGGCGCTGGACGCGTTCCGACGCCTGTCCGAGATCGAGGGAATCATCCCCGCGCTGGAGAGCGCCCACGCCCTCGCGTATCTCGAAAAGCTGATGCCGAAGACGAAAAAGGACGAGGTCGTTGTGCTTTGCCTTTCGGGCCGCGGCGACAAGGACGTGCAGATGGTCGCGAAAGCGCTGGGAGAGGAGCTGTAAATCATGACGCGTATAGAAAAGAAATTTGCCGCGTTGAAGGACGCGAAGAAAAAAGGACTTGTCATTTACCTGATGGCGGGCGTCCCTGACAAAAAGGGGACGATCGAGGCGGTCAAGATAGCGGAGCGCGCCGGGGCGGATTTCGTGGAGATCGGCTTGCCTTTCTCCGACCCACTGGCCGACGGCCCGGTGATCCAAGCGGCGGGCATCCGCGCGCTGAAAGGCGGCATGACGCTGGCGGGCGTCCTGGAGCTTGTGAAAGAAATCCGCAAGTTCACCGAAATTCCGTTGATCGGCATGGGATATATCAACAACGTGCTGCATTACGGCGCGGAGAAATTCGTCGCCGACGCGAAAGCGGCGGGACTGGACGGCGCGATCCTGCCCGACGTACCCCACGAGGAAAGCGCTGATTTGCGTGAAATCTGCAACAAGCAGGATTTCCGGCTGATCGAGTTCGTGACGCCGGGCACGACGCCGGATCGTCTTGCCCAGACCTGCGAGAGCGCCAACGGTTTCATTTATGCGGTCTCGGTCAACGGCGTCACCGGCGAGAAGAAGATCGACTACTCGATTATCGGCAAAGTTGCCCGCAAGGTCCGCGAGCAGACCGAAACGCCGATTGCCGTGGGCTTCGGCATCGGATCGGCGGAGGCGGCGGTAGACGCGGCGAAAGACGCCGACGCCGTGATTGTGGGCAGCGCCGTCGTGCGCCGTTTGATGGACGGCAAGACGCAGGAGGCGGAGGAATTCGTCGCTTCGCTTCGCCGTGCGCTCGACGCGTCTTATTGAGGGGAGAGGAACGTCATGCCGGAAACAAGACTGAGGCTGCGCCCTTCCCTCGACGAATACGAGAAATGCGCGAAGGAAACGCCGCTGATTGCGGTCAGCACGGAAATCTCCATCGACCTTGACACGCCGGTCTCGATCTATTACAAGCTGGTCGGGGACGCGAAGGGATTCCTGCTGGAATCGGTGGACACCAGCAGCCATACGCTGGCGCGGTATTCGTTCATCGGCGCGGAGCCGTTCATCCGCTTGCAGGTATTCAAGAACCGCCTGATGATCAAGGAAAGGGATTTGATGAAGTGCATCGACGGCGACCCTGTTCACGCGCTGAAGCAGTACATGGCGGCGTGCCGCCCCGCCGCATTCGGCGAGAACATCCCTTTGGCAAACGGCGGACTTGTGGGTTATTTCAATTATGAGATTGTTTCAACCTTCGACCGCGTGCGCGGTATGGAGGTGGGCGAAGAAGAGCTGCTTGGCGAGTTTATGGTCTGCCGCGTCCTCGTGGTTTTCGACGCGCTGAAAAATACCGCGCGGCTCGTCTGCCTGACTGACGCTTCTGCGGGGGCGGAGGAGGCTTACGCGGAGGCGAAGCGCAAGATGGAAGCGCTGCTCACGAAGATGCGCGGTGCGATTCCTGCGACGCCGACCTCGTTCCCGCCGCGAGAGGTAAAAGTCGATTTCCTGAAAAAATACGCAGAACCGCCTGCCCGGGTCCTCGATATGATACGGACAATCAAGGAGCATATTTTCGCCGGGGATATTTTTCAGGCGGTGCCGTCCTTCCGTTTCGAGGAAAAAATCACAAGGCCGCCGTTCCTGTTCTATCGGCGGCTGCGGCAGGTCAACCCTTCGCCCTATATGTTCTATATGAACTTCGGCACGACGAAGCTGGTGGGCGCGTCGCCGGAGCGGCTGGTGAAGATCGTGGACGGCGTCGTCTACACTTATCCGATTGCCGGTACGCGGCGTCGAGGCAAGAACGACGCGGAGGACGCGGCGTTGGCCGAGGAATTGATGGCCGACGAGAAGGAACGGGCCGAGCACGCGATGCTCGTCGATCTCGCGAGGAACGACCTCGGGCGCATTTCCGAGCCGGGCAGCGTCAAAGTGACGAAGCTGATGGCGGTGGAGCAGTTCAGCCACGTCATGCACATGGTTTCTGAGGTCATCGGGAAGCTAAAGAAGGATCTGACGCCGATGGACGTGCTCAGGGCGTCGTTCCCCGCGGGAACGGTCAGCGGCGCGCCGAAGCTTCGCGCGATGGAAATCGTGCGCTCGCTGGAGCCGACGCCGCGCAAGAGCTACGCAGGAGCCGTCGGCTATATGGATTTCGCCGGGAACATGGACGTCTGCATCACGCTCCGCACCATGCGAATCGAGAATGACGATACGGCTTATATCCAAGCGGGCGCTGGGATTGTCGCGGATTCCGTGCCGGAAAACGAGTACAACGAATTCCTGCAGAAGGCGAAAGCGCTTTTCAAAGTGGTCGAGGAGGTGGAAAACGATGCTGCTCCTCTTGGATAATTACGATTCCTTTACTTACAATGTCTATCAGCTTCTCTCGGAGTTGGGCGCGGAGGTCGAGGTCGTGCGGAACGACGTGGCGACAGTCGAGGATTTGGCGTCGAAGAATTACAGAGGCGTCGTGATTTCTCCCGGCCCCGGCGAACCGAAGGACGCGGGCGTTACCGAGGATTTGATTCGCACACTGAAAGGCGTCGTGCCGATTCTCGGCGTCTGTCTCGGCCATCAGGCCATCGGCGA
>CAMVJN010000151.1 GCA_947167825.1 uncultured Selenomonadales bacterium
GTGCGGTTCAGCGCGCTGATGACGCCGACGGTCACGCTGCCCTGGAATTCAAGGCCCATCGGATTGCCGATGGCAATGGCCGGCTCGCCGACCACGATATCGTCGGAATTGCCGAAGGCCGCCGTCGGGAATCCGTCGCCGTCGATCTTGACCACCGCGATGTCGGTCAGCTCGTCCGCGCCGACCAGCTTGCCTTTGACGCTGCGCCCGTCGGAAAGCGAGACCATGATCTCCCGCGCGCCTGCCACGACATGATTGTTCGTGACGATATAGCCGTCCTCCCGGAAAATCACGCCGGAGCCGACGCCCTGCTCATACTCGAACTGATGGTTGAACCAGTCCCTCGCCACGGCGCGGTTCGTGATGCCGACCACCGCCGGGCCGACGGATTTCGCGACGCGGACGGCGGGCGTATTGCGCGCGTCCGAAAGCCCCCCCGTCGAAGCCGCGGGCCGCGAAGTTTCCGGCATCGTCCCGGAGGACGAATTATCCGCCAAAACCCCGCCGCAGCCGGCGGCCAGCACCGCCCCCGCAACGCTCATCGCCACTACGGTCTTGCGGTATTTCTTCCAAAGATCCATCAACAACATATCCTTTCACCCTTCCAGCCGGAGCGTCGCAGCCCGTGCGCCTCCGAGATTATTCAAATTATATAGCCTATGCCGTTACCATTTCATCCTGCAAAGCGATTGCCAGCGGCAGCGATGTGACTCCGATTTCCGCGAACGCGCGGGCAACCGTTTCCTCGGCAATGACGGGACGATTGTTCGTTTCGCTCAAATGGGCGAGGATGATTTTCCCCGGGCATGACTTGAGGCTTGCCAGCGCACGCCCCGCCTCATCGTTCGCCAAATGTCCGCGATTGCCGAGAATCCGCTGCTTCAGCGGCCACGGGTACGGCCCCTGCCGAAGCATTTGGCGGTCATGGTTCGCTTCAAACACAAGCACGTCCGAGCCTTCCATCGCCGTCCGCACGCCGTCCGTCACATAGCCGAGATCGGTGGCCACCGTGCATTTCCGGCTGCCCGTAATCTCGTAGCCGACAGGATCGGCTGCGTCATGCGGAATATCGAAAGCCGAGACGCGGAGCGGCCCCACCTCCACAGCGTCATGAATCGCAAACAGCCGTTCCTCCGGCAGTGTATCCGACGCTATCGCCCGAAGCGTCCCCGGCCTTGTGTAGACCGGCGCTTTCGTGCGTTTCAGGATTGTCTCCAGCCCCTTCACATGATCGCTGTGCTCATGGGTGATGAAAATCGCGTCCAGGGATTCCAGCGGCACCGAAAACTCTCCGAGCTCCCGTGCCACGCGCCGGACGCCGACGCCCGCGTCCACGAGGAGCCGGGTACCGTCCATCTCGACAAAAATCGCGTTTCCCTTGCTCCCGCTGGCGAGAACCGAAACCTGCATAACCGTCGCTTCGCTCCTTTCCTGCTTTCAAAGAATAGACAGCCGCTATGGAAACTCCCTGTAAAGGAGAATCACGCGATGTGCCGACGCCCGCCCGCGCCTTTCCCGACGGTGCGTCCCATAGCGCGGATCCGTCCCTCCATGCAGGCGCGGCAGTGCTCCGGCGTGTCGGCGACGCAGGCTTTGCCCGGATACAGCGCGTATTTTTGCCGCGCCTCGCCCTCGGTGACGTTCGGCATCATCACGTTCGCGCCGGAACGGAGCATCAGCTCCCGCGCTCCCGGCTGCAGCGTTTCCATCGCCGTCGTCGCCGGGATATTCGCCTCCGGCAGCAACAGCCGTATTGCCGAGACCATGCGGCGCACGAGCCGCATATCGCCGGGCGG
Organism: uncultured Selenomonadales bacterium; assembly: GCA_947167825.1. Lineage (GTDB taxonomy): Bacteria > Bacillota > Negativicutes > Selenomonadales > Selenomonadaceae > RUG12372. The sequence continues at coordinate 1,797 of CAMVJN010000151.1, forward strand.
CTCGTTTCCCAGCGGCGTGTCGCCGTTCGGAACCAATGGCCCGATCCCCACCATGTCCGCGTCGATTTTTTGGAAAAATAAAATATCCCGCGCCAATGTCTCCGCTGTCTGTCCCGGCAACCCGACAAGGCAGCCGGTGCCGACCTCGTAGCCGAGTTTTTTCAAATCCGCAAGACAGCGCAAGCGATTCTCGAACGACATGCCAGGATCGAGCCGTTCATATATTTCCCGGTCCGTCGTTTCGATGCGGAGCAGAAAACGGTCCGTGCCCGCCTCGCGCAAAATGCGGTACTCATCCGTCGTCCGTTCTCCGACGGAAAGCGTCACCGTCAGCCCCAGCCGTTTCACCTCGCGCACAATATCCGCCAATCGCTCCGCCGTAAACCAGGCGTCTTCCCCGGACTGCATGACAACCGTCGGATACCCCGCCGCCTGCGCCTTTTCCGCCAGCGCAACAATTTCCGGCCGCGTCAGGCGATAGCGCTGCGCCTTTTTGTTGTCGCGGCGAAGCCCGCAGTACAGGCAGTTTTGTCGGCAATAGCTGGAAAACTCGATCAAGCCGCGCAAATGCACTTCGTCGCCAACAGTGGCGCAGCGCACACGATCCGCCGCCGCCGCCAGCTCCGTTTCCGCGCCGGAAGCGGACAACAGGGCGACCAGTTCTTCTTCCGTCAGTTGGTGGGCAGTTTCCGCTTTTTCAATCAGCGCGCGCTGTGTCAGATCCATTTCGCCGTCCCCGTTTCTTGTAAAAAATGAAAAATATACAAAAAACCGCAGCCCTTAAAGCTGCGGCGAATAGATGTATTCCGCGACCGTTTCCATCGCCGAGCCCTTCGCGTAGCTCTGCGGCTTCAACGGCTGGCCGGAGCCTCCGGTCTGCTCCTTCGTATCGTAAGCCGCAACGATGGAATCAAGAATCTGGTACGTTTTCTTGCCGCGGTCAAAAGCAATCGTATAAAGATACAGGCAGTTCGCGTCCGCCTTCACGATCTCCACGCGCGCCGTCGCCTCGTTGTTGTTCCTGATCTGCACCGAGTTCATGTCGACATAATATCCGGTATTCCCCTGCGCATCGACAAACCGCAGATCCATATCCGAAAAATCGATAGGCTCCGCCAAGCATACGCCGCTCATCCCCAGAACCGCCGCCGCCAAGGCTGCAACAAACATTCTCCGTATCATGCCCGTTATCGTCTCTTTTCTGCTTGGTCATTAAGGAACCGCTGAAAAAGTCCCTCGACATAGATGAGCCATTTTGCGCTTTAGGGCTTAGCGGCTCACTATCCCGAGCACAGCGAAGGTGATGCACGAATTGACTTAATCAGTGTTTCCTTAAAACATATTTAGTATAGCCGAAGAAAAAGCCCTCTGCAACTGTTTTTTCTTTCCGCGCACCAAAAAAGGCGGCGCGCAGCCGCCTTTGATGTTTATCTTTCGCTGGCTTTCAGCCCGCACTCATATCGACGCCGTTGCCAAGCGGCGAACGCCCTTGGTTGTACGCCTGCTTTGCCGACTGCATAGCAGCAGCGACGCTCGATTCCCCGTTTTGCTTAACTTGATTTTGCAGGCTTTGGAACTGGCCTTTGCCGATCTTGACCTCGTTGCCGAAGTTCGAGACGTCCGTGATTGCTTTTCTGCGCGCGGTCAGCATCGACGTTTTTTGCTCGCCGGTGTTCAGCACCTGCTTGTTTTCCCGCTGGAACTCGCTGCGGCCGAATTTCGTCTCGTTGCCGAAGTTTGAAACGTCCGTGATCGCTTTTCTGCGCGCGGTCAGCATCGACGTCTTCTGCTCGCCGGTGTTCAGCACCTGCTTGTTGTCCCGCTGGAACTCACTCTTGCCGAATTTCGTCTCGTTGCCAAAGTTCGACACATCCGTGACCGCATGAACCCGCCCCATCAACATCGCAGTCTTTTGCTCGCCGGTGTTCAGGACCTTGTCATTGTCCCGCTGGAACTCACTGGTGCCGAGCTTCGTCTCATTGCCGAAATTCGAGACCTCGTAATGGGACTTCGACCGCTCCATGTACATCGCGGCCTTTTCCTCGCCGATACGGCTGACCATTTGATTGACCTGCAGGAAGCCGCTTCCTCCCGATACTCCTCCGATTGCCATTGCAGTTCCCCCGCTTTCATCCTTGTGGGGCAAAATACCCCAAGACATTTTTGGATAAAATGCCTATCCTAAATCCTTATATGTATTATATAGAGAGAAATTGGTTCTGACAAGTCCTAAAATGAAACTTTTATCCGGCGAATTGTCAAGCTAAGTGCAACGATTTTGAATGATAAACCTCAAATGGT
>CAMVJN010000152.1 GCA_947167825.1 uncultured Selenomonadales bacterium
TTCATCCGAATCCCCCCATTGAAATTGCTGTTCCTGTTATAGTATCTTTATATTATTCTATGAAAAAATCCGCTTTCCTGTCGAGGGGCGGGAAAAAAAGGAAGACGCCGCGATTTTTTAGAAAACAACAAATCCGCCAAGCCGCGCCCTTGCCTTTTCCTTGCGGGAGCGGCGGCAGGATGATAAAATAACAAAAGCGAAAACGCAACGCGCCAATATCGTATTTTTGAAGGAACGGAGCAAACGAAATGAAAGCAAAAACGATTTTCCCGCTTTTGCTGGCCGCGGCGATGGGATTTGGCTTTGCGCCCGAAACGCCTGTTTCGGCGGCGCAAGCGTCCGTATCGGCGTCCGAGACGGCGGAGCCGCTTTTGGTGAACAAGACCCATCCGCTGCCCGTCGGCTACGAGGCTAGTCTTTCCCTCGTCACCGCCGCAAATTGTTTTGGCGAGGAATTTCAAATCGAGCGGGAAACTTACGCGCATTTTCTGGAATTGCGGGCGGACCTTTTGCGCCCCGACGCCACCACCGAAGGCGCGATCCAAATCGAGATTGCCGCCGCGTACCGAAACGCCGAGCAGCAACGGGCGCACATCGAGGCGCTTCGGGCGGCGGAGGGCGAGGCATACGCGGATGCCCACGCCGACCCGCCGGGATTTTCGGAGCAGCAGACCGGGCTGGCGCTGGACGTCGTGGTCGTCGAGAACGGCGCGCCCAAGGCGGATTGGTACAACATTTATGAGACTTCGTACCAGCAAATGCACCGGAAACTGGCGGAGCACGGCTTCATTCTCCGCTATCCGCCGGGAAAATCCGGCGTCACCGGCCACGCCTACGATTCGGGACATATCCGCTATGTGGGCAAAGAAACGGCGCGAAAGATTTACCTGCAAGGGCTGACGCTGGAAGAATATCTGGCGGGCGGCGAGGAAACGCGGCGCATGACGGGAAAGCTCGGCTCGGCGGAATATTGGACGCGGCGAAACCCCGACGGCGAGAAAACCATGAGCGAGGACGAGCTTAACGCCATCCGAAAGACGATGCGGGAAAAGAGCGATCTCCTCGCCGACATGGCGAACTACCCCGACGCCTTGACGGGGGACGATATCCGGGAAAAAATCGCGTTTGCAAGGGAAGGCATCGCCTACTACAATATGGAAGAACTTTACGGGCGGGGCGGCGTCCCGATCCCGCAGGAAAGCGTCCTGCGGGCGGACGACAACTGCGCTTTGGACGAAGTGCCCGAGCGGGCAATCGTGCGCTACGCGTTTCCGGCGAAGAAAGCGCATATCCGATACCTGCCGGAAAGTTCCTCTTGGTACGAGGATGCCTATGATTGGACTTACGATTTGCTCCAAGGGTTCACGGCAAATCCGGGAGAGCCGCTGGCGGTGCTGGCGGAGAGCCGGGACAAAAAATTCTGCCTCGTGGAAGCGCGGCAGCACATCGGCTGGGTGGACGCGCGCGAGCTGGTCTTCGTGACACGCGAGCAGTGGATGAAGTACGCGGCTCCGGAGCATTTTCTCGTGATCACCGCCAACCGGAAGAAAATCCAAGCCGACGGTTCCGTCCTGACCTTCCGGATGGGAGATCGGCTGCCCCTGATAAAGCCGGAGCCGCAGGAGGACGGGACATGGCTCGTCTCCGTGCCGACGGCGCTTGCGGAAGTGCCGGTGAGCGTCCCTGCGGACGACACGGTGCACAAAGGCTGGCTGCCCTGCTCGGAAAACAATCTGATTCGCCAGTCCTTCCGATTCCTGGGGGATATTTTCGGCTGGGGCGGCATGCAGGACAGCGTGGACTGCTCGCTGTTTACGGCGTGCGTCTATCGGAGCGTGGGCGTCGAGCTTCCGACGGATTCCGTCGACCAGCAGCTTGCGATGCCTTGGAGCGTCGATCTGGAAGGCATGGGCACGGAGGAAAAGCTCGCCTTCATCAAGACCCTGCGCCCCGGCGACACGCTCTACGCGGAAGGGCACGCCATGATGTACCTCGGGCGGGACGACAGCGGAAAACCGCGCATCATCCAATCCGGCAGCAGCGAATGGTTCCCCGGCGAAGGGGAAAACGGCACCGCGCTCAAATATTATGTACGCAAAGTGGCGGTCAAGGATTTTTTCTACAACGGGTCCGAGCACCAAAAAGCCATCGAGCGCGTCATCGGCGCCGCAAGCCTGCGCGGAAAGCGCGCGAGCAGAACACATTCTTGAACCTCTTGACATGACGCGCAAACGAAAAGCGCACAGATATGACAGCCAATCCACGGTCATATCTGTGCGCTTTGTCTTTTTATACCAGTGCCTTGCCGATGTTGTACGCTTCTTCGCACTGCTTCGGGAAAACTTCCTTGCGGTACGCCGCCTTTTCCGGCTCGTTGAAAATCGAGGACTCGTATTTCGAGTAGTCGCTGAACTGATAGGTGTTGTACGCGTAAAGGCTTCTCGTTTCCGCTTTCAAAATCCGCGCCGCGGAGCCTTCATAGAAGGCCATTTTCTCCCGCAGGCCGAACTGCTCCACGTGCGCCTCGGTCATGTTCATCGTGTAGAAAAAGGCGCTGGGCAGCGGCTTCGGGAACACGCTGGGGATCTCGTCGCTGTAAATGTAGTTCGAGAAAAGCAGCCGCTCGATGAAGGCCACCATGCCCGCCGACAGATTCATGAAATAAATCGGCGCGCCCATAATCAAGGCATCCGCCTCTTTTATGCGTTCCAATACCGGCGCGAGATCGTCCTTCAAAGCGCAGACGCCGTGCGGCACATCTTTCCGCTTGCAGTAGAAGCAGCTCAGGCAGCCCGTGAATTTCAGGCTGTAAAGGTTTACCAGTTCCGTCTCCGCGCCCGCCTCCTCCGCGCCGCGAAGCGCGTGCCGCAAAAGCTCCGCCGTGTTGCCGTTCCTGCGCGGACTGCCGTTCACCGCGATGATTTTTTTCACGCCAATCCCCCCCGTTTGTGTTTTTCTTGCGAGATATAAATGTCGATACGGTTATTTTATACTCGCGAAAGAAAAATACTCCTGTTTTGAAGATTTTCGTCCGCAGTATATAAGATTACGTAAGACTTTCCTGCGGAAAGGTCTAACGTAATCTAGTATATCATAGATTTCCAGTCGGTCTCAATATCTTGCCAAAAGAGCGGGATTCATTTCGTGCCGCCGTTTTTTTATGCCCGTTCGCTGTAATATTTCAAAAAGTTTCTCGCCACCGCCGAAAGCGATATGTCCTTGCTTTTTGAGTCCGAAAGCATCTCATGAAGCTTGGCGATCCGAAGCGAAACGCGCGATTGCCTAAAAGGCGCGCGTTACCATTTCGCGGTAGTCCCGCAATTCCATTTCCTCGTTATCGTCCATGAATTTCTTTATGTACGCGAGCAATTCCTCTTTTGATTCCGGAATCCTGCATTTCACATGGAACAGGTTGGAGGCGTGCTCGTTCATGAAAATGGCGTTGTTCGTCAGGCAGCGCACAAGCTCATAAATTTCCTCCAGTTTTTCCATCTCCGTGGATTCCTCATACAATCCTTTCTCCACTGCGCGATAGAGCGGCGTCCCCGGCACTACGGTCAGCATGGAAGTATTGACCATCGTGGGGTGGAGGCCGTCATAGAGGGCGGCTGTCCTTTGGGCGTTGGCGAGGCCGTAGCCGTGTCCTCCGGCTCCGTTCAGAAAATTCACGATGAAGGGCAGGCCGGACGCGTCGATCTTTTCCAGCACCTCCCGGGCCTGGGCGGCAGTGTAGCCTTTGTTGATCCGTTTCAGGACGATGTCGTCGCCGGATTCCACGCCGATATAGGAATTGGCATAGCCGACCGCCGCCATGTTTTTTAGCTGTTCTTCCGTCTTGTCGTAGAAATTGTCGATGCGGGCGTAGCCGCCGATGGTTTCCACCGAAGGGACGTATTTATGCAAAAGCTCCGCCGTTTTCATCAGCACATCGTAGTCCGCCGCGAAGCCGTCCGCGCCTTGCAGGAAAATCCGTTTCGGCGCGCCGAAATACTTTGGTATTTCCCTGATGTCGGCCTCGATTTCCTCGATGGGGGATTTTTGGAAT
>CAMVJN010000153.1 GCA_947167825.1 uncultured Selenomonadales bacterium
GCCGAAAAAAAGCTGCCCATGAGGATCGAATCTTCATGGGCAGTTCTTTTATGGCAGTGATTATTCGTTTTCCTTGTACCAGAACGGCCGCAAAAAGCGCAGCGCGCAGGTCTCGCCCGGTTCCGGGCCGGGATCGCGGCGGCCTTTTTGCACGCGGAGCGTTTGCTCGCCGACCTGGATCTGGTAGTCGATGATCTCGCCGAGGAACGCTTTGCGGTTCACGACGCCGTGCAGACCTGTCGGGTCGTCGGCGGGGAGGAAGTCGATCTCGGAGGGGCGGCTGGCCCAGGAGACGACGCTTTCGCCCGCTAAATGCTCCGGCACGGCGACGCCCGCCGGAAGCGGAACGCCGCCGGGAAGCTGGGCGCTGCCGCCGTCGCAGTTCACCGTCAGGAAGTTCGAGAGGCCGATGAAGCTGAACACGAACTTGTTCGCCGGGTTGTTGTAGATGTTCAGCGGCGTGTCGATCTGCTGGACGACGCCGAGCTTCATGACGAGGATCCTGTCGGACAGGGCCATGGCCTCGGACTGGTCGTGGGTGACGTAGATGATGGAGAAGCCGTATTTCATCTGCAAATCCTTGATCTCGAAGCGCATTTCCTCGCGGAGGTGCGGGTCGAGGGAGGAAAGCGGCTCGTCGAGCAGCATCACGTCGGGATTGATGGCCAGGGCGCGGGCGAGGGCCACGCGCTGCTTGCCGCCGCCGGACAGATAGTCCGGGCTTTGGTCTTTCGCCGAGACGAGGTTCGTCGCTTTCAGCGCGTCCATCGTGCGCTGGTCGATCTCGCTTTCGGACAGTTTGCGGATGCGCAGCGGGAACGCCACGTTTTCATAGACGGAAAGGTGGGGCCAGACGGCGAAGGCCTGGAACACCATGCCGAAGTTCCGCTTTTCCGGCGGCGTGTAATGGTTTTTCGCCGGCGAGGAAAAGAGCTGGTCGCCGACCCAGACCTCTCCTTCGGTCAAATCCTCGAAGCCCGCCACCATGCGGAGCGTCGTGGTCTTGCCGCAGCCGGAAGGGCCGAGCATGGAAAAGCATTCGCCCTTGCCGATCTCATAGTTCAAGTTGTTGACGGCGGTGACGTCGCCAAACCGTTTCGTCACGCCGATCAGACGTACAAAGCCTGCCATCGGTCACTCACTCTCCTTTTTCGTGAAATGGTTGATGACCGTCTGCCCGACGATGATGATGATCAGGGCGATGGCGGCCAGCGCGCAGGAGATGACGGTCTCGCCGTCTTCGTTCAGCGTGTAGATGGCGACGCCGATGGTGCGCGTGGTCGGCGCGTAGAGCATGATCGAGACGGTCAGCTCGCGCAGCGACGGCAGGAAGATCAGGAAGAAGGCCGCGAACATGCCCGGCTTGACCAGCGGCAGCACGATGTCTTTCAGGGACTGCCACATGGTCGCGCCGCAGGCGCGGGAGGCCTCGACCAGCGAGTCGTGGACCTGTTCGAGGGCCGCGCTGTTGGCTTTCAGTGAGAAGGCCATATAGCGGGCGATGTAGGCCACGAGGATGATCCAGACGGTGTTGTAGAGGTTGACGCCGAACTGGCCGCTCCATGCGAGGATCACGCCGAGGGCGATGACCGAGCCCGGGACCGAGAACGGCAGCATGCCGAGGAATTCGAGGATGCCTTTGCCCTTGACGTCCATCTTGACGATGACGTAGGAGATCATGACGCCGGCGAACATGGTGATGATCGCGGCGGTCAGGCCCAGCGTGACGCTGTTGAAGATCGCGTCTCTTGTCACGTCGTATTCAAACAGGATGAACTTGAAGTTGTCCAGCGACAGGTTTTCCGGCGTGAAGGACAGGCCGTAGGTGGAAAGGCCGCCCACGAGGAAGATCACGACGGTGGGCAATACGATGGTGAACGCGATATAGGCGAAGCAGAAGAACATCAGCGGGTATTTGAGACCGCGAAGCTTCAGCTCCATCGGGCGGAAGCTCTTGCCGCCGATGATCTGGTAGTGGCCGGAGCCGAGGATTTTCCGCTGCGCCCAGATGATGCAGGCCGCGCTGATGACCAAGACGGTCGCGAGCACCGTTCCCGTGCGGATGGACTCGAAGGAGCCGCCCGACTGGTGGATTCTTTCGTAAATCAGCACCGGGATGTTGTAGATGCCGTTCTCGATGCCGAGGACGGCGACGGTGCCGAAATGGGCCATGGAATAGAGCATGATGAGGAGCGCGCCGGAGAGGATCGAGGGCAGCACCAGCGGGATCGTGATTTTCCGCGTGATGGTGAAAAGCCCCGCGCCCGAGATACGCGCCGATTCCTCCAGCGTCGGGTCCATGCGCTCCAAGGCGCCGCAGACCTGGATGAAGACGAAGGGGAACAGGTACATGACTTCGACGGCGGAAATGCCGTAGTAGCTGTAAAGATTGAAAATCGGGCCGTCAAAGCCGAGATGGTCCATGAAGAAACGGTTGATGAATCCGGCGTTCGGCGAGAGCAGCATTTTCCACGCCATCGCGCCGATGAAGGACGGCAGCATGAAGGGCACGAGGAACATGCTCTTCATGAATTTCTTGTGCGGCATATCCGTGCGCGTGACGAGCCACGCGAAGAAGGTGCCGACAATCGTGGAGCCGATGGTGGACATGCCGGCGATAATCAGCGAGTTTATCAGCGCCTTGAAGGTTTCCGGCTCTTTCAGGATCTCGATCGCGCCGGAGAAATTGAAGTGGTCTTCCACCCAGAACGCATTGAACAGGATCAAAAGCACCGGGAACGCGACGACGATGACGAGGATGGCGATGGACAGGAACAGGATGACCTGCGCCACGCCGAAGGAGCTTTTCGTATTCATTCCTCAAGCACCCCCTTCAAGGCTTCCTTTTCGAACCAGTGCAGGCTCAGGAACGACAGCGAGCATTCGTCCCCGGCCTTGAACATCAAGTCCTGCGCGATGGCGTGATGGGTTTCGAGGCTCGTCCGAAGGTGCGTGCCGTCGATCTCGATCAGGTAGTCCATCATCGCGCCGAGGAAGTTCGCGCGGCGGATCACGCCGCGAAGGCCGCCCCCGTTTCGCGCGATCTTGACGTCCGACGGGCGGAAAGCCGCGACCCATTCGACGGCGTCGCCTGCGGGCGTTTCCCAAGGCATCGGCTGGTTGCCGTTCCCCACGAGGAACGCGCCGCCGTCCCGCCGCACGTCGATGAAGTTCGCGATGCCCATGAAGTTGAACACGAAGGGATTGACCGGCTTCTCGAAGATTTCCCAGGGCGTGCCGATCTGCTGGATCGCGCCCTCCGCGTTCATGATGGCCACGCGGTCGGAAATGGCGAGGCCGATTTCCTGGTCGTGGGTGACGTAGAGCACCGTGACGCCCAGCTTCTTTTGCAGTTCCTTGATCTCGAAGCGCATTTCCTCGCGCAGGTTCGCGTCGAGGTTCGACAGCGGCTCGTCGAGGAGCAGGAGCGCCGGGTCGGCGACGAGGGCGCGGGCGAGGGCGACGCGCTGCTGCTGGCCGCCGGAAAGCTCCGACGGAAGGCGCTTGTCGAGGCCCTTCATGCCGACGATGTCGATCATGCGCATGACGCGCTCGTTGATCTCGTCCTTCGGACGGTCGGCGATTTTCAAGGGATAGGCCACGTTCTCGAAGACGGTCATGTGCGGCCAGACGGCGTAGTCCTGGAACACGACGCCCAGCCCCCGGTTTTCCGGCGGCACGGCGACGCCCGCCGCAGGGTCGTTCACCAGCGTATCGCCGATAAAAATTTTCCCCGCGTCGGCGGACTCGAACCCGGCGAGCAGTCGCAAAAGCACGGTCTTCCCGCAGCCGGAAGGACCGAGCAGGGTGAAGCACTCGCCCTTTTTGAGCGTGAGCGAAAGGTCCTGAAGCACAGGATGATTCGGATAACTTTTCGACACGTTCTCTACACGGATAATGTCCAAATTGCATCACTCCTTTGTAAAAAGCGGCGGGACAGCTTGTGCTGTTCCGCCGCCTCCTCTTTGGTGTTTATTTCTTGATGATCTCCGTGAACTTCTTGATCGTCTCTTCCTTCTTCGGGAGGATTT
>CAMVJN010000154.1 GCA_947167825.1 uncultured Selenomonadales bacterium
TACATGCCGCCCTGCACGATGCCGAAAAGCCCCTGGTCGTCCCGCGTCATCGCCTTTTTGCACCGCTCCGCCCAGCGGAGCGTCCGAGCGAGCGACTGCTTCGCGTAATCATAATCCGCAGGATACGGCACGCACTCGTCGAAGGCCATCACGATATCGGAGCCGAGCGCCGTCTGCACCTCGACGGAAATCTCCGGCGACAAAAACTGCTTCGAGCCGTCGATATGAGAGCGGAACGTCACGCCCTCCTCGGTAATCTTCCGAAGCTCGCCGAGACTGAACACCTGAAACCCGCCGCTGTCGGTCAAGATTCCCCTGTCCCAGTGCATGAATTTGTGCAGTCCGCCTGCCTCGCGAACCAGATCCATGCCGGGACGCAAAAATAGATGGTAGGTATTCGACAGGATTATGCCCGCGCCGAGGTCTTTCAGCTCGTCCGGCGAGACCGCCTTGACCGTCGCTTGCGTGCCCACCGGCATAAAAATCGGCGTCGGGAAGCTCCCGTGCGGCGTGTGCAGCATGCCCGCCCGCGCACCGGCAACCTCATCCTTCTTTATCAATTCGTAAGTAATTGCCGCCAAATAAAAATTCCTTTCCATAAATAGAAACACGTTTTGACATCAACGTTGAAATTATACAGCTTTTTTCCGTATCCCGCAAGGAACATATAGCGCAAATCGGAATCCAGCAATATCAATCATTTCATACTTATCTTCGACCAAAATTTTAAATTTGATTTAGACCGAAGATACGCACGCTGCGCGTGCTCCCCCCGAGCCTACGGCTCGTGTGACGTCTCATGCAGACTCAGTAAAGATTAAAAAATCTTTACTGAGTCTAGTATCAGCACTAAAAAACAGAACAGACAGCCGACATTATTCGACGGTTGCCGACGTGCAGGAAATTGTCGGCTGCGGCCCATTCCAATAAAAAAGCCCCGCTGCAGCAGGGCGAAGTCAAAATATTGTTTCTAATGCTAATCCCAAACCAAAATAATAGAAAGCGTCATTTTTTATTTTCCTTTATATGCCCATAATCTATCTGCTCCGGAGCCATTGGCTGATCTTGTAGAAAACCTTCTCGATCGGCGGCTCCCGCTCGATGACGACGGAGCCGGTGCAAAAGCTGCCCGCCGTGATCGGGCGATGCTTGCCGACCACCGAGGTCCAAAGGTAGCCCGACTCGGAGCTTGCGTCCTTCACGAGGTCGAACTTCACTTCCACCGCCGCGCCGCCGCCTTGGGTAAGGACGTACTGGGCAAGCTGAGCGTTGCCCAATCCCTTTCGCACGCCTTCGGCGGAAATCGGATACTGCGAAACGCTCTTGACAACTCCGATCAGACTGCCCGTCTGGGTGACGTCCACGCCGTTCGGCGCGAGCTGGATCGTCATGCCAGGCTCCACGCGCTTACCTTTGTCGACGGGAATATAGAATACGCCGGTCAGATCGCCTCGGTTCTGGGTCAGGCGCACAGAGCAGACCGGGCTTCCTGCCTGCAGGAGCTCTCCTTCCGCCGCCATGACCTCGTCCACGATACCGTCATAGTCGGAATAAATATCCTCCCGGGCCGCCTGCTGATGGCGCTTCGCATCGTATTCGTAGACGCGCCCCTGCACGTCCCTGTCGTTCGTCGCCAATTCCGCGCCATACTGCGCCATGCGTGTATCCGCCGACTGCTCCGGCTGTTCCATATGGGCGATAAGCTGTCCCTTGTGGACATGGTCGCCGGTCTGGACATACATGTGGGTGATTTTCCCGGCCGCCGTATGGGTGATGTTCACGACACCCGCCGAATCCAGGATCAGACCTCTACCGTCGGCCTTTTCCGTGAAGGAGCCATAGAACGACCAAAGCACGATGGCGAAGCAAAGGACCGCGATGGAAACCAACCCCATCCAGCCCACAGGGCCGGTGATGCGAATCATGGTATCGAGCTTTTCCGGCGAGCGCATTTTGTCGAGGGCGGCACGGTTGAAAATCTGATCGTTGTTCATTTGCCCGCGCCCCCTTCCGTTTCGCCCACGCCTGTATCATCCAGGATAATCTCGGCATGGGCGCCGTCGGTAAGGCCCTCCATTCCGCTGGTCACGACAATCTCATCGGCGGCAAGGCCGGACAACACTTCGATATAGGAGCCGTCGCTCGTTCCGGTCCGCACGGCGCGATGCTCGATGGTGCCGTCGTCCTTCGCGACGAAGACCGCCGTGTTCGTGCTGTCGGCCATCGCAGCCAAAGGCACGGCCAGCGCGTCGTGGCTCCGCTTCGACTGGAAGCTGACGCCTCCGTATGTCTGCGGTTCCAAAAGCCCCGAACGGTTATCCACCTGCCAGAGGACGTTACGTAGGGCGGCCTCCTCGGAGAGCGGCGGAGTAATCTGGGTGATGGTAGCGGTAAAAGTCTGGCGGTCGCCGAGATTGCCCGCCGCGTAATCGGTGCCGTAGACTTTCTTAAAGTCCTTGCTCTGGAAGACGAGTTCCGCCTCCTGCCCCACCGTCAGATGGCGGGCGTCCTCGTCCCCGACCGGGCTGGTGAAATAGAGAAAACGGAAATCGCCGACGAGAGCCACGGACGCGCCGCTCTGCACATAGGCGCCCTGTTGGCGATAGAGCACCAGCACTTTGCCATCAATCGGGGCAACGACATGCTGCCGCGATTCCTTCACGCCAAGCTGAGCCGCTTTCGCCTCTGCCACGGCAAGGGTCGACTGCGCCGAATGGTAAGCGGCCTCCGCCTCGTCAAACTGCTGGGCGGACGCGGCGTCATGGGCTTTCAGGATCTGGTATCGGCTGTAGTTGTTCTCCGCACGTTTCAGTTCCGCCTTCGCCTTCAGGATATTCGACTCCGCCTCTTGCCTCTGGAGCGGAATATCCTCGTTCTCGAGAACGAAGATGGTATCGCCCCGCCGCACGAAGGTCCCCTTCGACGCGCGGCATTCCACGATCCGGCCGTCAACCAGTGCCACGGCGTCCGCCATGTCGTTGGAAAACAGGTTAATCGCGTTCACGGAAATGCGCGGGCTGAGACGGCGTACGGCAACCTTCGCGCCATGCAGCGTCAGCCGGCGCTCCTCCATGCGCCGCGTGATCTGGTATTCTCCCCGTTCATTGAGCCACGCACCGTAAAAGATCGCCCCCAGCGAAAGCGCCAGTACAATGCCAAGTCCCGCCATAAAATATCGTTTCATATTTTTGCTCTCCATTACATAGAATAAAAAACCGGAGATCAAAGAACTCTTTATCCTTCACCATTACTATCTTTCAAAAAGATACTTGTATTAGTATTGAAAAAATGAATGCCTCACACCGGCTCCCCCATCACTTCAATCCAGCACTCTTCAAAATCGCCTGCTCCGTTCCTTTTGCATTTCCGCGACTTCCTTGCAAAGGATAGGTGTGAAATTTTCATAGACATGCTTATATTTTTCACGCAGTTCGTTAAAGTCGACGCCATAAGCATAAGCAATCATATGGAAAATAACCTGTTTTAATAATTTTATCGCAAATATGCCATAAGAGCAACTGTAGTTATATGAATGAATTGTTTTACGGCAGGAAAGCCAAGAAGAAGAAGTTTCCGACTTCCTGGTATGGGAAATTCAACGTGCAGACATTCCCGCATTGACTCACGGGAATGTTTGCGGGCACGGATATTATAGTATCCATCAGCCAAGGCGTTCCGAATTTGAAAAACAGGCATAAAAAACCGGCAGCCGAAACTGCCGGTCTGAAATTATTTTTCTTTCGATGGAACACTAAAATATTTGTTTTTCAATATCAGAGACCTGCCTGTTTTTTCAGATCTTCCGCCTTATCCGTGTGCTCCCAAGGCAGGTCGATATCGGTACGTCCGAAGTGGCCGTAGGCCGCTGTCTGGGCGTAAATCGGGCGGCGCAGATTCAGCGTCTTAATGATGCCCGCCGGACGCAGGTCGAAATTCTTCTCGACGAGCTCGGCAATCTTGCTGTCGTCGATCTTGCCCGTGCCGAAGGTCTCAACGCGCACCGAGACCGGGCGCGCAACGCCGA
>CAMVJN010000155.1 GCA_947167825.1 uncultured Selenomonadales bacterium
CGCAGTCGAAGCTCGGCGGCACGACGGTCTCGACGCCGCGGGCGGGCATCATCCAAAAACGCTATTATCAGGAAGGTTACTACGCGAAGGTGGGCACGGCGCTTTTCAATATCGCCGACATTTCGACGCTCTTGGCGAAAATCGATGTGCCGGAGGGCTATGTCGCCAGTGTCGCGCCGGGCGGGGCGGTGGATTTTGTGATTCCGTCCATGGCGGGGGACGACAAGACGGCGCGGGGCACCATCACGCGGGTGGCGCCGGTGGCGGACAGCGCGTCCCGCACCTTTGAGGCGGAGGTTTCCATCGACAACCGGGACGGGCGGCTGAAAGGCGGCGTGTACGCGGACGCGGTGATCACGACGAAGGCGAAGCCGAATGTGCTGACCGTGCCCTTTTCCGCCATTGTGATGCGGGACGACCAGCGCACAGTCTATGTCATTGAGGACGATACGGCGGTGCGCCGCGTGATTACGACGGGGTACATCGGGGACGATTTGGTGGAAATCCTCGGCGGCATCACGGAAAGCGACCTCGTAATCACGGGCGGGCAGAACAAGATGCGCGAGGGCAGCAAGGTCAAGGTCGTGGAGAGGCTCGACAATATGGGCGGGGAGTGAATCGGTTTTGAAATTGGAAGTATTGGAGCCGGAATTTTCTGTTTGCAAAGCAAAGAATATTGCCTCCGTTCGATGGGAAGACGGTTTTTGCTTTTTCGGAAAAACGGACACGGAGCTTTCCCTCGTTTGCGAAACGCGTACCGCGCCGGCCGACACGACTGCACGCGAGGACGGCTGGAAAGGGATTCGTGTTGCGGGGGCAATGGGATTTTCTCTTGTCGGTGTGCTGGCAAAACTTTCTGCCGTTCTCGCGAAATGCGGAATTCCGATTTTTGCTGTATCGACTTACGACACGGACTATATTTTTGTCAAGGCCGAGCATTTCCATGATGCTCTGAAAGCGCTTGGGCAAGACGGCCATGAACTTGTTTTCCGTCAATAATAAGGAAGATTTTTATGATTGAAACCTTTATCAAGCGTCCCGTGTTCACGACCATGTTCATTCTCGTGCTGGTGGTTTTCGGCATCCGCTCGTACCCGGAGCTGGGCGTCGATCTCTACCCGGACGTGGACTTGCCGCTGGTGGGCGTGACGGTGACTTACGAGGGCACCGCGCCGGAGGAAATGGAGACGCTGATCACGAAGCCGATCGAGAACCGCGTCAGCCAAGTTTCGGGCATCAAGACCATCACCTCCACGATTCGCGAGGGATTTTCCCAGACGGTGCTGGAATTTGACATCGGCGTGGATCCGAAGGCGATGGCCAGCGAAGTGCGCGAAAAGGTCGCCACTGTGCGCAAGCGGCTGCCGGAGGACGTGGACGAGCCGACGGTGCAGAACTTCGATACTTCGTCGCAGCCCATCGCGGCCTATGTCTTCGCGTCGGAGGTGCGGTCGCCGCAAGAAGTGCGCCGCCTCGTGGACGACCTCGTGGTGGACGAGCTGCAACAGCTCGACGGCGTGGCGGAGGCGAGCGTGGTGGGTTCCAGCTCCCGCGCCATGAAAATCCATGTGCTGCCGGAAAAACTCAAGGCCTACGGCATTTCCATCCAAACGGTCTTGCAGCAGGTCAACGCGGCGAATTACAACACGCCGGGCGGAAAAATCCGGGACGGGCAGAACACCATCACCGTCCGTACCATGGGCAAATTTTACAGCATCGACGATTTCAAGCAGATTGTCGTCGCCAGCCACAACGGGAAGCCCGTCATGCTGACCGATGTGGCGGATGTGGAGGATACTTGGGAAGACGCGGAGACGTATTCCCGCGCAAACGGGGTTCCCTGCGTCGTCGTCCTCGTCCGCAAGCAGTCGCGGACGAATACCGTGGCGGTCGTTGACCGTGTGAACGCCGCGCTGAAGGCGATGCAGGAAAATGATTTGCCGCCGGATATCCGCGTGGACATTACCCGCGACCAGTCCCGCTACATCCGCGAGAACGTGGCCGATGTCTGGAACACGATTCTCTTCGGCGGTTTTCTCGCGCTGGCGATTACCTATCTGTTTTTGCAAGATTTGCGGGCGACTATCATCGGCGGCCTCGCGATCCCGACTTCCATCGTGGCCACGTTTTATTTGATGCGGCTGATGGATTTCACGCTGAACAATATGTCGCTGATGGGGCTGTCGCTGGCCGTGGGCTTTTTGATCGACGACGCGATCGTCTTGGTGGAAAATGTTTTCCGCCATATCGAGATGGGCAAGAACCCGATGGCGGCGGCGGCGGACGCCACGAAGGAATTGGTGCTGGCGATTCTCGCCACATCCATGTCCCTGATGGCGGTGTTCGTGCCGATCGGCTCCATGGGGGAAATCGTCGGCCAGTATTTCAAGCAGTTCGGTTTGACGGTGGCCTTCGCGCTGGCGTTTTCCACGATGTCCGCTTATACCTTGACGCCGATGGTTTCCGCCCATTGGCTGCACGACCCGACGAAAGAAAAGGGGAGGTCATTGCGCCCGCCTTTTATCGAGTGGCTTTTGGAACGGTTTGAGGCGGGATTCGATTCGATGAGGGAAGCGTATGACCGGCTGATGCAATTTGCCGTCGGGCATCCGAAAAAATTCATCGCGGCCTCGTTCGCGACGCTGCTCCTCAATTTCCTGCTGTTTCCGTTCCTCGGCATCGAGATGCAGCCGGTCTATGACTCCGGCGAGTTCAGCGTGAACGTCAAGGCGCCGCCGGGCACGAGCCTGGAGCGCATGGCGCGGCTGGTGCAGCCCTTGGAGCAGGAAATCGCCTCCTTGCCGGAGGTGCGCGTGGCGGCGACGCGGCTTGGCGGCGTCCGCACGCCGGTCAATGAAGGCAGCATCGACGTGAAGCTGAAAAACGTCGGCGAGCGTCAGCGCAGTATGCAGGAAATCATGCGGGAACTGCGCAAAAATTTCTCCTCCGTGGGCGAGATGCAGGTCGCCGTCGTCACGAACCAAGGCGGGGGCGGCGGGCGCGGCGAGTCCCGTCCCGTGCAGATCGGCCTTCGCGGCAACGACCTCGAATATTTGATGCATTACGCGAACGAATTGGCAGACCTGATCCGAGGCTTCCCTGGCGCGACAGACGTGGAAATCCAGGGCAACGACGCCGAGCCGGAAATCCTGATCCGTCTCGACCAGCTCAAAGCGAGCCGTCTCGGGCTGGACAATTCCACCGTGGGCACGGTGGTGCAGTACGCGTTCCAAGGCAAGAGCACCCGGAATTCCTACACCATCGGTAACAACGACTATGACATCATCATCCAGATGGAAAGGGCGGACCGCCGCACCGTGGACGACGTGAAAAATTTGCGCGTCTCGACGACGGGCGGCAGCTTTATACGGCTCGGCGACATCGCGGAGGTCACGCTGGAATCCGGCCCGACGCGCATCAACCGCGAGGGGCGCCAGCGGCAGATCGCCGTTTACGCCGACACCGTGGGCACATCTCCCGGCGACCTTTTGCAAAAAATCCAAAGCGACTACATTCCGGCGCTGAATATGGAGATCGGCTACCGGGCGAAAATGATCGGCCAGTCCGACATGATGAGCCGCATTTTCGGCGAGGTGGTCAAGGCGATTGTGCTGGCGATTGTGTTGATCTACATGGTGCTGGCGGCGGAGTTCGAGAGCCTTTCCCAGCCGCTGATTATCATGATGAGCTTGCCTTTCGCGATTATCGGCGCGGTGCTGGGCCTGCTCGTCGCCAACCAGACGGCGAACATGATGTCCGTCATCGGCTTCACGATGCTTTTGGGGCTTGTGACGAAAAACGCGATTCTGCTGGTCGATTACGCGAACCAAGCCAGGGAGCGGGGCATGGGCATCCGCGACGCCATCCTCGAGGCCTGCTCGCTCCGCCTTCGCCCGATCCTGATGACGACGCTCTCCACGCTTCTCGGTATGCTGCCGGTGGCGCTCGGCATCGGCGAGGGCGCGGAGCTTCGCCAGTCCATGGGCGTCGTGCTGATCGGCGGT
>CAMVJN010000156.1 GCA_947167825.1 uncultured Selenomonadales bacterium
TGTATTGCGTCGCCGTCTCGGTTTCGCCCAGCTCATAATAAAGCGCGCCGACGAGAAAAATCGCCATGGTGTCCGTCATAGCACCGATCGGGTAGCGCTCGGTCATCACCGACTGGTCGTAAAGCGCTGCCGCCTTCCGGAGCAGCGGCTTCTCGTTGGCTTCGTCGCCGGCGATGCGGTAAATCCAGGCCAGCTTCAGGTACAGGCCCGCACGCTGCGCCAACGAGGTGCCGATCATTTCCGCGTAGTAAATCGCCAGCTTGAAGGACGCCACCGCCTCCGGGACGCCCCGGGTTTCCGAGAACTTGAAATTCACATGCTTCGATTGCAGGAATTTCGCAATCGTTTCCTTGTGCCGCGCGGGCATCGTCGCCATGAACGTCTTCTCGTCCGCCGCGTATCCGCAATGCTCGCAAACCCAGATGGTGTAGAGGTACGGATTGAAATCCTTGTAATGTGTGCAGAAATCCACGTCCTTTTTCTCCACGATGACCCGTGAGCGCGTCTTCGTCACGTGCGTCATTTCGCCGCAGATCGGGCATGGTTTCTCGACGACAAAGGTAAAGCCTTCCGCCAATGCAATCACTCCTTGTGAAAGGAAAAGTTTACTTATAAAAAAGATGCAGTGCTATCATACCACAAAATCCGCGTAAAAAAAAGGGGCGGATTCGCGCCCCCTTTTTGTTTTACCGTCCGTATTTCTTTGCCAGTGCGGCGTATTTTTTAGCGACCTCATCGGTCAGCTTTCCGTCCTTCAGTCTCCAGCTCCAGTTTCCTTCCGGCGTGCCGGGGAGGTTCATGCGGTGCTTGCCGCCTAATCCTAATAGATCCTGCACGGGAACCACGACCAATCTTGCTTCGGAGGCGTAGGCGGCTTCTACCATCTTTTCGGCAATCTGTTTCGCCGTGTCTTTGCTGCCTGTTTCCGTTTCCGGCATGACGCCGAGCCATGCGGCCACTTTGGCGCGGTCCTCGTAGCTGAGGTCGTCGGTGTACCAGCCCGCCGCCGTGTTGTTGTCGTGGGTGCCGGTGTAGATCACGCAGTTTTCCTTTGCGGCTACGCCCGCTCTCGGCGTACCGTTGCCGAGGCATTCGAACTCGATGACCTTCATGCCCGGCAAACCGCTGGTTTCGAGAAGCTGCGCCACGTCGTCGGACTGCACGCCGAGATCTTCCGCGACGATGGAGAGGTTGTCCCCGAGCCGCTGACGGAACGCGTGCAGCAGCGCGACGCCCGGCCCTTTTTTCCATTGGCCGTTTTTCGCGGTAGTCTCCTTCGCGTCGATTTCCCAGTAGGAGGCGAGGCCGCGGAAATGGTCGATGCGCACGATGTCCACGAGCTTCAGGAGACGCGCGACGCGCTCCACCCACCAGGCGAAGCCGTCTTTTCTCATCGCGTCCCAATCGTAAAGCGGGTTGCCCCAGAGCTGGCCGTCTTCGCTGAAGTAATCGGGCGGCACGCCCGCGACTTTTTCGGCGCGGCCGTCCTTGCCCAGGGCGAAAAGTTTCGGGTTCGCCCAGACGTCGGCGCTGTTTTGCGCGAGGTACAGCGGCATATCCCCGAAGATGCGGACGCCCTTTGAAGCGGCGAGGTCATGCAATGCCTGCCATTGGCGGTCGAAAAGATATTGCTGGAATTTCACGAAGGCGATGCTGTCTGCCGCCCGCCGGCGCAAAGCGTCAAGCGCCGCCGGTTCGCGGTCGCGGAGGGCGGGCGCCCATTCGGTCCACGGTTTCCCGCCGTTCTCTTCCGAGGCCGCCGTGAACAGCGCGTAGTCGTCCAGCCAAGCGGCTTCTTTTTCGCAGAACACTTTGAAATCCTGGGCTGGGTTCTTTTGGAACCGCTGCCATGCGCGGCGCAGGATGCCCGCCTTGACCGCCCACGCGCGGACATAGTTGACTGCGCTGCCTGTGCAGGGCTGGGAATGCGTTGTGCCGCCCGCGTAAGAGCGCACAACGCCGAGGGCGTTCTTGCCCCAATCCAGATCGACGTCGGTGAGCCAGCCGTCTTCCGCGAGCTTTTCCGGAGAAATCAAGAGCGGGTTCCCGGCGAAGGCCGAGGGCGGCTGATAGGGAGAGTTGCCGGGCCCGACGGGGCCGAGGGGCAGGATTTGCCAAACGTGTTGGCCCGCTTTCTGCAAAAAGTCGATAAACCGCTCTGCCGTCTCGCCGAGGTCGCCGACGCCCCAAGGCGAGGGCAGGGAGGTCGGGTGCAGCAGCACGCCCGCAGTGCGAGGGAAGCGGCGCGGCGGCTTCTTTTCCTGCCAGACCTGCGCCGAAAGCGGCGGGAGCTTCACGCGGAGCTTGCCGCCCTCGATGGGCAGCAGCTTTTTCCCGTCAGGTGTGGTTTCGGCATTGGATTTTTCTTTTTTCTCTGTCGCTTCTTTCGGTGCGTCTTTCCACGGGTCGGTTTGATAGACTGTGATGAATTTTCCCGTCGCGAGATCGCCGACAGGCAGCTCTATGTCCACGGCCTCCTGTCCCCGGTTCAGCGCTGCGACGAAGACGCCGTCCGCCGCATCTTCGCCGAAAATGTCTTTTTTGCCGCTTATGGCGCGGGCATAGGCGTATACGTCGCCCTCGGCGAACAACGGGATAAATTTGCCCGTCGACAGCGCGGGATTCTCGTTCCGAAGCCGCGCCGCTTCTTTGACCTTGACTCGAAGCGCGGCGTCGCCGCCGGTCCAGTCGTAAGGCGCGCGGTTGTACGGGTCGCGGTAGCCCTGCATGGCAATCTCGTCGCCGTAGTAAACCGACGGCACGCCGGGGAAGGTCATTTGCCAGACAAAGGCGATCTCGAGCCGCGCCCTTGCCAATGCCAGATGCTCGGCGTCGAGGCGGAAACCCGCCCGCGCCGCTTCGCTGTCCCCCGGCGGCGGCGCTTCGCCGAGCAGCGTGGTGACGCGCTCGACGTCGTGGCTGCCCACGAGGTTCATCATCGCGTAGAAATTGTGCGCCGGATAATTTTCCCTGAGGCTCTCCACGCGGCGATTGACCTCGTGACCGTTGGCGTGCCCCAGCAGGAAGTCGAGCACGATGGTGCGGAAGGGATAGTTCATCGCGCCGTCGATCTCGTGGCCCGCCAGATACATGCGCTGCTCGCCGTAGCTGGACTTGTTCGACGCGTCTTCCCAGACCTCGCCGATCATCACTAAGTCTTTGTCCGTCCGTTTCAGTTCGCGGTAAAAGGCCTGCGAGAATTTCGGCGGCAGCTCGTCGATGACGTCGAGGCGCCAGCCGGAGATGCCTGCCCTGGCCCAATGGTGCAGCACGCTGTCCTTTGACGAGATGATGAAGTCCATGTACGAAGGCTCGGTCTCCACCACGTTCGGCAGCGTCTCGAAGCCCCACCAGCTATGGTATTTGTGCGGGTACTCGATGAAATCGAACCATTTCGCGTAGGGGGAATCCGGCGACTGCCACGCGCCCATGGAATCGTACATGCCCTTGCGGTTGAAATAGCGGCTGTTGGCGCCCGTATGGCTGAACACGCCGTCGAGGATCACGCGGATGCCTTGTTCTTTCGCTTCGCGGCAGAAATCGGCAAATTCCTCGTTCGTGCCCAGCAGCGGGTCGATTTTCTTGTAATCGCCGGTGTCGTAACGATGATTGCTCTCCGCCTCGAACACGGGATTGAAGTAGATGACGGAGATTCCCATTTCCTTCAGATACGGCAGCTTCGCGCGGATTCCGGCGATATTGCCGCCATAGAAATCGTAAGCGATGATCTCTTTCGTGTCCGGGTCTTTGTAATAGCAGGGCGCGTCCTTCCATGAGGCGTGAATCACCGCGCCCCGTTTTTCCGCCTCAATGATATGCTCGCGGTAGAAGCGGTCGGGGAAAATCTGGTACATGACCGCGCGGCGGAACCAGGCCGGCGTCGTCGCTCCTTTGTCATAGACCGTGATCTGGAACGAGCCGGGAGGCGCGTCGGAAAAACCGCCCTCTCCGCCGAGACCGC
>CAMVJN010000157.1 GCA_947167825.1 uncultured Selenomonadales bacterium
TATCCGATGCACGGCGCGGGTGTGATTGCGGATATCGAGAAATGCGAGGTCATGGGCGAGGAGAAGTCGTATTATGTCCTGCGCATGCCTATCGGCAATATGAAAGTGATGATCCCGATTGACAATGTGGAAAATATCGGGCTTCGGGATGTAATCTCGGAGGAAGGGGTCGAAAAAGTGGCGGAGGTTCTGGCGGATAAGCCGGAGCGTGCCGTCGGGAGCTGGAACAAGCGCTTTCACGCGACGCTCGCGCGCATGAAGTCGGGAGACATCTGCGACGTCGCGGCGGTGGCGCGCAACCTGATTCTTCAGGACCGGATCCGCAAGATTTCCAGCGGCGAGCGAAGGCTCCTGGACCTCGCGAAGCAGATTCTCGTCAGCGAACTCGTCTACGCCTGTGGAAAGACGCCGGACGAGGTTGACGCGTGGATGGGCGGGATCCTGGAGAAGAACGGATTCGACAAATGAATAAGAAGGCTTTGACAAAAACGGATGAATGGTTATAATAGCTATACAGGCTATATAAATGAATTTATCCGTTTTTTTGTCCATGATTTTCTGAAAGGAGGTGAAAAATATGCTCGATAAGGTTTTGCGTTTTTTCATTGTCGCTGTTATGGCGGTGGCGGGAGCCGCGCTGATGCAGCCTGCCAGCCCGACCTTGACGCAGTTTATCGGGACGGAGATCCTGAAAACGGACATGGGACTTTTTCGCATGACGCTTGCGGGACTTCTCTGTATTCTCGCCGGCGCGGCGCTGGGGGCCTTGGTAGGGTCGCTGACGGCTTCGTATCTGATCTCGACGCTGAAACGGTTTTCGGCGTGGGTGGAAACGCAGCTCAACAAGATGCCGATCCACGATGTGCTTGCGGGCGCGATAGGGCTTTCTCTTGGACTTATTCTTGCTACATTATTGGGCGGCGCGTTCTCGCGCATTCCCATCGTCGGTAATTATCTTCCCGTAGTGTTCGCGATCGTGTTCGGCTATCTCGGCATCCGCATTACGATGACAAAGCGTGAGGAAATTGCGGAAATGTTCAGCTTCATTCCGCGTTTTTTCAAGGACTTGCTGAAAGCGCGCGAGGTCAGGCAGGAGCCGCCGCCCGCGCCGACGCCGGAGCCGCTGCCTTTGCCGGAGGTGAAGGAGGAAGCTTCGGAGCTGGCCGAGGGCAAGCGGTATAAGCTGCTGGATACCAGCGCGATCATCGACGGACGCATTGCGGACGTGATTGACAGCGGGTTCCTCGAAGGGACGCTCTTGATTCCGGTGTTCGTGCTGGAGGAGCTCCAGCGGATTGCGGATTCGGCGGACGCCTTGAAGCGGGTGCGCGGACGGCGCGGGCTCGACATCCTGCAAAAGATTCGCTCGGAGGCGAAGCTGGCGGTGGAAATCGACAGCCGGGACTTCGACGATATCGCGGAAGTGGACTCGAAGCTGGTTCGGCTCGGTCAGCTCGTCGGCGGCAAGATCGTCACCAATGACTACAATCTGAACAAGGTGTCGGAACTGCAAGGCGTGCCGGTGCTGAACGTCAACGAACTGGCAAACGCGGTGAAGCCGGTGGTGGTCCCTGGCGAATCCATGCGCGTGACGGTGGTCAAGGACGGCAAGGAACAGGGACAGGGCGTCGCCTATCTGGACGACGGCACGATGATTGTCATCGAGGGCGGTCATCGCCATCTGAACCAGAATATTGACGTGGAAGTGACGTCCGCGCTGCAGACGGCGGCGGGGCGCATGATTTTCGCGAAGCCGAGACGGTTCGCGAAAAATTGAATTTGAGGAGCGGTGCAAGACATTCGGGAATGTTTTGTATCGCTCCTTTTCATTGGAAGGGAGTAGTTTCTATGGTCACGGTGATTTTTCCGGCGGCGGGCGTCGGACGGCGCATGGGCGCGGGCAGGAACAAGGCGCTGATCAGCCTTTGCGGCAAACCGATATTGGTGCGGACAATGCTGACTTTTTCAGGATGCGACAAGGTCGATGATTTCATCGTCGCAGTGGGCGCAGAGGAAATGGAAGAGGTCGCGCGGCTGCTCGACAAAACGCCTGGGCTGAAACCGTTCCGTGTGGTGGCGGGCGGCGCGGAGCGGCAGTACAGCGTGCAGAACGCGCTGGCGGCGCTTTCACAGGATGCGGAAATCGTGCTTGTCCACGATGCTGCGCGTCCGCTGGTGACGGTCAAGACCATTGAGGCGGTGGTGGCGGAGGCATGGCGTACCGGCGCGGCTATCGCGGCGGTTCGCGCGAAGAACACGATCAAGATTGTGCGGGGCGACGGCGTCGTGGAGAGCACGCCGGATCGGGCACGGCTTTGGGAAGTGCAGACGCCGCAGGGGTTTCGCCGCGACATTTTGGAGGAGGCGTATCGGCGCGCGGAGCAGGAAGGTTATCTCGGCACGGACGACGCGGCTCTTGTGGAGCGTTTGGGGCTCACCGTGCACGTGGTCGAAGGCGACGAGCGCAATATCAAGCTGACGACGCCGGAAGACCTTTGGACGGCGGAAATGTTTCTGGGGCGCGATGCGTTGGGCATGGCGAAGGAAAGCGTCAAGAATGCAGGCATGGAGTTTGGTGAACTGCTGGACGAACTGGCGGACCAGGTTTCGGACGCCGCCGCAAAGGTCAAGGCGTATGCGGAAAAACAGGAGGAAAAGAAATGACGCGGTTTGGCATGGGGTACGATGTGCACCGTCTCGTCGAGGGGCGAAAATTGATTCTCGGCGGCGTGGAAATTCCGTGGGAAAAGGGACTGCTCGGCCATTCGGACGCCGACGTGCTGCTGCACGCAATCGCGGATGCGTTGCTCGGTGCGGCGGCTTTAGGCGACATCGGAAAGCATTTTCCCGATACCGACGACAAATTCAAAGGCGCGGACAGCAGGAAGCTCCTGGCGGAAGTTGCCCGCCTCGTCCGCGAAAAGGGATACACGGTCGGAAACGTCGACGCAACCATTGTGGCGCAGGCGCCGAAGCTGGCGCCCCATATCGAAAAAATGGCGGAAAATATTGCCCGTGTGCTCGGCGTCGAGCGCGACTGCGTGAACGTCAAGGCGACGACGGAGGAACGCCTCGGTTTCACAGGCAGCGGCGAAGGAATGTCAGCCTACGCGGTGGCGGGAATCGAAAAAGGATAAAACCGATGTGCAAAATCTTGCACATCGGTTGCGCTATACTGTTTGCATCAAAATATTCAAGGAGGATGGCCGATGAGGTTTGCGCATATTTCGGATCTGCATTTGGGGAAGAGGCTGCATGAGGTTTCTTTTTTGGAGGATCAGGCGTATATTTTGGAAGAAATCTGTAAAATCTTGCGGGACGAGAAGCCGGACGCAGTGTTGATCGCCGGGGATATTTACGACAAGAGCGCGCCGTCGGCGGAGGCGGTGCGGCTGTTCGACGATTTCCTTTCGGAGCTTTCGGCGGACGGGCAGATGGTTTTCGCCATCAGCGGCAATCACGACTCGGCGGCGCGGGTGGCCTACGGCGGGCGCATCATGGCGAAGAGCGGCGTCTATCTCTCCGCTCCCGAATATCGCGGCGAGGTGTTCTCGGTGTCATTGGAGGACAACGGCGGCCGCGTCGATGTCTACCTGCTGCCGTTCATCAAGCCGATCCATGTGTCGCTGGCGTTTCCGGAGGAGAAGATCGAAAGCTATACGGACGCGCTGCGCATCGCCGTGGAGAAAATGCCCGTCGAACCAAAGCGGCGCAGCGTGCTGGTCGCCCATCAGTTCGTGACGGGCGCGGTGCGCTCGGATTCGGAGGAGGTTTCCGTCGGCGGGCTGGACAATGTGGACGCCGCCGTGTTCGCGCCGTTCTCCTATGTCGCTCTCGGCCATATCCACCGCCCGCAGAATATCGGTTCGCCGCGCATCCGTTATTCGGGCACGCCGCTCAAATATTCGTTTTCCGAGGCGAAGGACGAGAAATCCATCACGAT
>CAMVJN010000158.1 GCA_947167825.1 uncultured Selenomonadales bacterium
GCCATGTACGCCTCGGCCTCGTCCTTCGTCAGCTCGTAGCCCTCGGCCTTCGCCATCGCCATCAGTTCATCGGCGTTTTTGCAGGCCATCGCCTTTTCGATTTGTTCCTTCGTCAGTTCGTTTTTGTTGAGTTCCTTTGCCATGAATAAAACCTCCCGTCATTTCTTTTTGGCGCTGTTCAT
The DNA here is from genome assembly GCA_947167825.1 of uncultured Selenomonadales bacterium. GTDB lineage: Bacteria > Bacillota > Negativicutes > Selenomonadales > Selenomonadaceae > RUG12372. The sequence continues at coordinate 183 of CAMVJN010000158.1, forward strand.
CTAGTCCAAAATACGCTTACCACTTCATCTGGAGCCCCGGAAAGTATGGATCTCTCATACCGCCCGCCGCCTTTTCCAGCACTTTGTCGTCCAGCTCCACGTCCGCCGGCGCCATCTCGTCCGCCCCGGCCATGTTCGCCTTGGCCTCGTCCGTCGGTGATTTTGTCGCTTTTGTCTCTGCCATCGCTGAATCCCCCTTCATCATTTCCTGTGCGTCCCGCAGGGAAAGCAGCCTTTGAAGCAACGTCCCCCGGAGCGGATGGAGCAGCGAGAAATCAAATTCCCTGAGCCGTAGTTCCAATTCTCTGTCATCCATTTCGCCGCCCTCCTTTCATCTATACAATATATGCGCGAACCGAAAAATTGTGACAGGATTTTTTATTTTTTTTCGTCCAGATATTTTTTCAGCGTTTTCCGGCTTCGGGAGAGCGCCGCCCGGACGGCGTCCGACGTCATGCCAAGCTCCTGCGCGACTTCCTCCGAGGTCATATCCAGCCAGTAGGTCATGGAGAGGATTTTTTGTTCCCGCTCCGAAAGCCGGAAAAGCGCCCCGTAAAGCTCCCGCTCCCGTTCCCGTTTCAGGATTCCCGCCTCCGGGCTTTCCCGCTCGGACACGGACGGATCGAAATTCTCGTCCCAGGGGGCGGAATTTGAACGCTGTTTTTCGCGGAAAAGCATGCCAAGCTCGTTGGCCGCGATCCGAAACAGCCATGTGGTAAACGAGCCCCGGTTCTCGTCGTATTCGCCGAGATGGATGTACATATTGAAAAATGTGCGGCTGAGCGCCTCGTCCGCAATTTCCCCGCTCCGCGATTTCGACAACAGGAACCGGCTGACGTCGGGGAATACTTCGTTGTACAGCTCGACAAACGCCGCCCTGTCCGTCCGGGCGCGCACCGCAAGACGGTCCAGATATGCGCGGCGTGTCTTCTTCGATGCTTCTTCCTTCATAGCTTGCTCCAGTTCCTAACCTTACCCAAGGAAGCGAATACCCATCATCGTGATGTCGTCGGACTGCTCCGCGCCTCCGACGTGGTCGGCGATGTCCGCGCGGACCGCCGCGAGGATTTCTTTCGCTTTGGCGTTGGGCGTCCCCGCCCGATCCAGCGTCTTCGCCAGCCGCTCTTCCGAGTAGAGCCGCGCCTCTTCATCCGCGGCCTCGGTCACGCCGTCCGTATAGAGGAAAATCATATCCCTCGGAGCCAGCGTCAGCCGTTTTTCCTCGAAGGACGCGTTTTCCATCACACCCAGCACGCGCTTTTTCTCCCCGTCGTGGAGATAATCCCACGACATTTTCCCGTCCCGTGCGCGTCCGACGAGCGGCTCGTTGTGCCCGGCGTTCACATAGACGAATTCCCCGGTCGAAAGATCCAGCACGCCGAAGAATGCCGTCACGAACATCATTCTCTCGTTGTTCTCGCAAAGCTGCCGGTTGGTCCGTTCCATCAGCCGCCCGAGATTTACGGCGCTCCCCTCTGACAGCGCGGCGTTTTTCAGCATCGTCTTCGAGATGACCATAAAGAGCGACGCGGGGACGCCCTTGCCGGACACGTCGGCCATCGTCAGCGCGATATGGCTGTCGTCCAGCGTGTAAAAATCATAGAAATCGCCGCCCACCTCCCGGGCTGGTTCCATGCTGGCGAAAAGGTCGAAATGGGGATTTTCCGCAAACTTCGGGAAAATATTCGGCAGCATGCCTTCCTGTATGCCCTTCGCCAGGGAAAGCTCCGTGGCGATATGCGCTTTCTCCTCCGTGGCGCGGGCGAGGTTTTCCATGTAGGTTTTGAGGTCAACCGTCATCTCGTTCACGCAGTCCGCGAGTCCCTCGATTTCGTCCCCGGTCCTGACGTCCAGCTTCCGGTCGAGATCGCCCTTCGCGATTTCCCTCACACCGTCCGCCAGCGCGAGGATCGGGCGCACGAACCGTTCTGCCGCTCTGCGGCTCCCGACAAACATCGCCGCCAAAAGCAGGACAAGCAGGAGCGCCATGCGACAGAGATTGTCCATGAAAAAGCCGCGCATCGACGCGGAAAAATCTTCCTCCTGCGCCAGCACGATTCCTTTCGCGGCGCTGGCCGGGTGAACCACCGCCTCCTTCTCGATGAGCGTGCCGAGGCTCCAGCCGATGGACGGCATGGGCGCGTACGCAAGGTAATATTCCACGCCGTCCACAGTCACCAGCGCCGCGTCGGAAAGCCCCTGCGTCATGCAGGCCGCCTCCAGCGCAAAGCTCCGTTCCCCCGACTGCCTGACGTCGCGATGCTCCGTGGTGGCTGCAAGCGTCCCCTCGGTCGCGGAAGAAAAGACCACCTCGCCTTTCTCGTTCAGGGCAAAATTAAGCGTCCCGCTGTTGGTTTCGTTCCGCATGGCCTGCCGATAAAGGGACTCAAGGCTCGTGGAAATGCCCGCGACCCCGGCGAACCCCTCCGCGTCGTAATACGGGCTTGCGCAAGTAATCTCGGCAAAGCCGTCGGCTCCCATATAGACCTCAGTCATGACCGCGCCGTCGTGCTTTTGCGCGGCCTTGTACCACGGACGTTCCCTTGGGTCAAAGGATGACAGGAATTCCTCGGTGAAGATCACGTGCTCCTGTTCTCGGGGGATCGTATCGGCGCAGATGAGATAGCCGTGCTTCGATCCGATATAGCAGGAAGTTTGGTACTCCGTGTAATAGCCGGCCATGATCTCGATATCCTCGGCGATATTCGACTCCAGCCTGATTTCCTCCGAAAGCTCCGTCTCCGCATCCTGCCGCGAAAGCCCGGACGCGTAAAAGAAATAGGCCTCGCCCCCGGCAATCGGCTTCTCCCCGGGGCGCGGCAGACGACGCGGATTGCGTCGCTCCGGATGGGCAAGAATCTCGTTCATCGAGCGGGCGATATACTCGGCGTCGTTCCTGATTTCGGATATATCGCGCTCAATGCGCTGCGCCTTTTCCGTCGCTATTGCCATCAGACGGTTCCTCGCCTGCTGCACGGCAAATTCTTCCGTAAACCCGGCGACGGATTCCCCCATGCGACGGCCGCTCTCCATGGCATGATCCTGCACGTCGCACATGCTGAAAACCGAAACCGCCCCCAGCGCAAGAAACGAAGCGAGTCCCGCAAAAAGCAGAAGAAAAAGGATACGCCGGTGAATACTCATCTTCCGCATTTCCATACAGCCGAAACCTCCGTTTGCAAGAAATTTTAACAAAAATGGCCAGAGAATAATGTACCGTCTATTCCCTGGCCCTTCTACCGTATCATTTGAATTTTCGCACTTCTCCGTGTAATTTTGATTATACTACATTGTGATTTACGCAACAAGCTTACTCATGAAATTGTTTCCAAAGCGCTTTCTTTCAGTAGCTCCGGGATTTCGTCGTAGTCGAAGTTCGCGATGGCTTTTCGGAGGTTGTTTACGCGCTTCCGTTCCGATTCGGGAACGCGGTATTCTCCCAGCAGCTTTTCCACGTCCTCCATCTTGTCGTAGTCGAAGGCTTCGGCATAGTCCTTCAGCGTCCGGTAGATCTCCCGCAGCTTTTCTTCGGTCATCACGGGCTTTTCCTCCTCCGGCGCTTCTGTCGGATGAAGCAGCGGCGCAAGAGCTTCGCCCAATCTGCGGTAGTCCGCCAAAAGACGGTCCATATTCGCCCGCAGGGTTTCCACGTCCCCGGCGCGGCCCGCATTTTCCAAGGACTCTGCCAAAAGCCCGAGTTCCATGGCGCCGATGACTTTGGAGCTTGATTTCAGCCCGTGGACTTTGA
>CAMVJN010000159.1 GCA_947167825.1 uncultured Selenomonadales bacterium
GGTATGTGACGGCCCGGAAGTCCGTGAAGGCGTATATGGAAAATCCTCTGTGCGTAGAGGATTTGTCTATTACGACGAAGGGGAAACAGAAACTCTATATCACGCAGGAGGATGTGGAGCTGATCAGGGGAAGGCATGTGCTCTTGCTCGACGACGTCATCAGCAAGGGCGGCTCGATGAAGGCTTTGCGGAATCTGACGGAGACAGCCGGCGGAATCGTCGTCGGCGAGGCTGCCGCCGTGGCGGAGGGCGACGCAGCCAAGCGGAAGGATATTATCTTTTTGGCCTCCATTCCGCTGTTTGAAGCGCAATAAATATCATAGGGTCCTTATATACGCGGAAGCCTTTTTCCTATGTGCTTCCGCAATCTTTTTTATGGGAGGTGTGGCATGATAATAAAACAGGGAATTGTGTCGGCGTTTGGAGCATTGGCTTTCGGGATGTCGATGACGGCGTGCGCGTTGCCGGTACTTGACGCAAAAGACGCCGCGGTTCGGATTGAGACGGCGGGCAAGGTGATGGATATCAAAAGCAAGGCGCCGAACAATGTCATCAAGTGGGTGGACTTTTCCATCAAGGGCGGCAAGAATCGGGAGACGGTAACCTTCGACAATAATAACTATCTGAACTACGTCACGGGCCATGCGGCTTCCGAGATTTTCGGCACGCTGACGGGCGGCGGCAATATCTATATCATCAACCCGAACGGGATTCTGATCGGCGACGGCGCAGAGGTGAATGTGGGAAATCTTTATCTGTCCACGCAGAAATTGGATAAAGTGCAGCTTGATGCCTTTGCAGCGCATGGCACAGCCCCGATCCTGAACACGGCCGATGCCAACGGCGATGTGGTGAATCTGGGACATTTGAAGGCGACGGAGGTTGTCGTGGAGGGCAATGTCGTCAAATTCAAGAATGTCGCGGATATAGAATCATCGACGGAAAATGTTTTGCCGACGATACATGTTTTCGCGAAAACGGAAACGCGTGTCGGCTACGATGCAGCGTCTGTCGATCCGAAGGGTTACGAAAGCCTTGAAAAAGCTGACTGGTATGTGCTGCTCAAAAACGAAAAAGATTTGCAGGATATGGGACTGGACACGAATTATATGCTCGCGGGGAATATGACGGTAACCGAACCGTTCCGGCCGATTGGGGGAAGCACCGGCAGATATGCGGGACATTTTGACGGGATGGGGTATGAGGTTGAGCTTCAGCAAATCCTGGCCGACGGGAACAGGATTGGATTGTTCAGCGCAATCGGCGCGAAAGGCTTCGTGGAAAACGTCGGCGTCATAACGTCGAAAATGGATTTTTCAAAAACGGGTTTTTCCGATATTCGTGCCGGCGGCGTCGTGGGAGACAATAAAGGAAGGCTCCAAAATGTCTGGCATAAAGGCTGTATTCAGATAACAGCTTCCTGCGAACATCAATTTGTGGGCGGCATCGCCGGCTCCAACAGTTCGGGAACGATTACGAACGCGTATAATAACGGTAAAATTTTTGCGTCGGGCGCGACAAAATGGGCGAGCGTCGGCGGAATTGCGGGTAATCAGCAAATTGAAAAGTCGGCAGGTGTGCCCCTGATAGAAAATGCGTTTAATATTGGGACGATAAATGCCTTGGGGAGTGCTGTGGTTGGCGGTATTGCGGGAATAAACACGGGCGGGAATATCCGAAACGTATATAATCTCGGTTCGGTGTCCTCTGGGATGGCAGCGGGCGGGATTGTGGGAAGGAACAACAAGAAAGGCGTGCATGAAAGTATAGGCGGGGACGTCTCCTTTGCTTATCATGCGCGTGGAAGTATCGACGGAACCAGCAAAGGAGCTATTGCAGGGGTTACGAAAGATACCACGGGGACGTTTGGGAATGTGTTCTTCGCGGAGAAGGATGCAAAGGGTAATTCTCTCAGTGATGCAAAAGGAAGGTCAAAAAGTGAAGCGGAGTTGAAAACGGCGCAGACGTTTTTCGATTGCGGATGGGAAAATATATCCGCAGAGGGCGGCGCAGGGAAAACCTGGCGCATTTACGACGGCTGTTCCATGCCGTTGCTTACGGCCTTTTTGACGCCGAAGGACAATATCCGCGTTGTGGAATATGACGGTACGAGACCCGTTGGCACGTACGGACTGGATGTTTCGAAATCCACGAAGGTTCCTGAACGGGGAAGAGGCTATGATTATGTGTCCGATGTAACGTGTGTTGTTCCGAAAGAAGAAACAGGAAAATCAGAACCTGCTGAGCCATCGAAACCTGTTGAACCGCCGAAGCCTGTTGAACCTTCGAAGCCTGTTGAACCGCCGAAACCTGTTGAACCGCCAAAGCCTGTTGAGCCATCGGAACCTGCGGAACCGCCAAAGCCTGTTGGACCGCCGGAGTCGGTTGATACCACAAAAGACGCTGATATACGGAGAATTTACGGCGGTGAGACGATTGCTGAGAAATTTTTGGGGGGCAGAGAATATGAGGATACGATCACTGCGTTGCAACAATTGGATAGTAAGGAACAACAATCTGCACCGGCTGCAGAGGCGAATGAGTCGGAAAGGCTGATGGTCGCGGGAACCGGAGTGCGTCTGCCCGACGCGATGAGTGCGGAGGAGTTGGAAACGATGCTGTCCGGGACCGGGGAGCAGGAAAGCGCATAAAAAACGCTTGCCAACGAAAGAATTTTGTGATAATCTGATTCGCATACAGATAAATGCTTTGAAGAGGAGCAGTAGCGTTTGCGGAACGTGCAGAGAGCCGCCGGACGGTGAAAGGCGGACGGGAAGCAATGCGAACTCGCCTCGGAGCAGCTTCGCCGAATATGCTCTGCGTTGTAAGCGAAGACGGCAGCCGCCCGTTACGCAGGTATAACGAGTGCGCGCCTTTGGCGCGAATGAGAGTGGTAACACGCAGGCAGAGCCTTCGTCTCTTGATGGGACGAAGGCTTTTTTTATCTCGTGGGAGGGGATTGCAAATGCATAATTACACGAAGTACAGAAAAGGCTATTATCTTCCGCCTGTTCTCGACCTGAGCTGGGCGAAGAAAGAATATCCAGACCATGCGCCGGTTTGGTGCAGCGTCGACCTGCGCGACGGAAACCAGTCGCTGATCATCCCGATGAGCCTTGATGAAAAAATTGAGTTTTATAAAATGCTCGTCAAGATCGGCTTCAAGGAAATCGAGGTCGGCTTCCCTGCGGCTTCCGATACCGAGTATGAATTCTTGCGCCGCCTCGTGGACGACAACCTGATTCCCGACGACGTGACGGTGCAGGTATTGACGCAGGCGCGCCCGCATATCATCCGCAAGACCTTCGAGGCGCTCCGCGGCGTCAAGAACGCGATCGTCCACGTTTACAATTCTACGTCCGTCGCCCAGCGGGAGCAGGTCTTCCGCATGACGAAGGAGGAAATCAAGGAGATTGCCGTTGAGGGCGCGAAGCTGCTGAAAGAGCTGACCGAGGAAGCGGGGGAGAATTACCGCTTCGAATATTCTCCGGAGAGCTTCACAGGCACCGAGCCGGAGTACGCATTGGAGGTCTGCAACGCCGTCCTTGACGTTTGGCAGCCGAAGGCGGACAGGAAGCCGATCATCAATATCCCGGTGACAGTGGAAATGTCGATGCCTCATATTTACGCAATGCAGGTCGCCTATATTTCGCAGAACCTCAAATACCGCGAGAACGTCGTGCTTTCGCTGCATCCGCACAATGACCGCGGCTGCGGCGTGGCTGACTCGGAAATGGGACTCCTCGCGGGTGCGGACCGAATCGAGGGGACGCTGTTCGGCAACGGCGAACGTACCGGCAACGCCGATATCGTAACCATCGGCATGAATATGTTCGCGCTGGGTATCGACCCGAAGCTGGATTTCTCGAACATGCCGGAGCTTACGGAAATGTACGAGCGCGTGACGCGGATGCACGTCCATGACC
>CAMVJN010000160.1 GCA_947167825.1 uncultured Selenomonadales bacterium
ATGGATAGATTGTTCATAAGCCTCTCTCCCCTTTGCTCTTCCGCCAACGCCTAACGGAAACGCCGAACAAGTCCCTCCGTGCCTTCGCCGGGTCTTTTCCTGCCTGTCGTCGTCGATACCCTTCGGCGCAAGGATGCTGCGCCTTCGAGCGTCTTTCCCAGACAGCCGAAAAATCCCCCGGCAGACGCCGAACGGAATGATTCGTTGTTTCCTGAAAATCCGGGACGCGTCGCCCAACTTTCTCGATGCCGCTTCGTCGGCAGAGAAATATTATAGGTTAATAATATCATTTTTGCGTCAAAACGTAAACAATTATTTTCAGTTTTTTTCATGCTTGCCGTCTTGCATTTCTGCATCCAGTCGAACCGGCAAAAGCAACGGGCGCACAAAAAATCAGCCGCCGAAAGGGAACGCTCCCCCGGCGGCTGATGATCATTGCATGGATTAAATTTTGAATTTCCCTACCGCCGTCTGCAGATCCGTGGCCAGTGTCGCCAGCGACTGGGACGCCGACGCAATTTCCTGGCTGGAGGCCGACTGTTCTTCGGCCGCCGCCGAGATCGTCTGGGTGTGCTCGGCGGTCTTGCGGCTGACCGTGTCGATATCGTCCACCGCCGCGACGATGTTCTGCGTATTCGTGGAAACCTTGTCCACCGAGCCGCTGATGCCTTGCATCTTCGCCTCGATATTCGAGACCATGCTCATGATCTCGGCGAACTGCTCGCCCACCTCGCGGATGGCCTGCGTACCCTGCTGGACTTCGTTGGTTCCGTTTTCCATCGAAACGACGGCGTCCGCCGTGTCGTCCTGGATGACGGAAATGCGCTGCTTGATTTCCTCCGCCGACTGCTGGGACTGCTCGGCGAGCTTCCGGACTTCCTCCGCGACAACGGAGAAGCCTCGGCCCGCCTCGCCCGCGCGCGCCGCCTCGATGGCCGCGTTCAGCGCGAGGAGGTTCGTCTGGTCGGCAATCGCCGAAATGCTCTCGACAATCTGCCCGATCTGCTTCGAGTTCTCGCCGAGCTTCTTGACCACCTCGGCGGAGCTCATGACGCTGGCCTCGATTTGCTCCATGCGGTTCATCGCTCCCTGCATCAGCGTCGAGCCGTGCTCGGCGGCTTCCTTCGTCCTCTCGGAATCCTGTGCCGCTTCCTTTGCCTGCTCGGTCATGTTCTGGATGTCGATAAACGCGGCGTCAACATTTTGCTTCGCGTCGTCGATATTCGAAAGCTGCTTCTCCATGCCGCCCGCGACCTCGACCACGGTCTCCGCGACGTTCGTCGCCGCCTGCGCCGCCTGATGGGCGCCCGCCGTCAGCTCCTCGGACGAGGAAGCCACCTGCTCCGACGTGCTGCTCATCTGGGCAATCAAATTTTTCAGGTTCTTCTGCATCTCGTTGAACGCACCGGTCAAGGAACCGATCTCGTCCGAGGACTCCACCGGGATCGGCGGCATCCGCAAATTGCCCGCCGCCAGCTCTTTCGCGTCCTTTTCCAGCGCGATGATCGGGCCGGTGATGCGGCTCGCGAATTGCAGGCAGAGGAACGTGACGAGGATCAGCCCCGCGACCACCGCGATCGTATAAGTGTACCGCATACGGATCAGGGACGCGTAGACGAAATCATACGGCACCGCGAGGCCGATGATCCAGCCCGTGGACGGGATCGTGCGGTACGCGAAAACGTTCGTGCCGTCCTTCGACTCATAAGTGAAAAAGCCCTTCTTGTTCTGCACCATCTGGTCGAAGCGCGCGCCGATGTCCGGGATCGACTTGAAATCCGACATCTGCTGATGGTCGCCGCCGGAGGCCAGTATCTTGCCCGTAGGCTCGATGATGATGCCGATGCCCTGCTTCTGGTACTTGATTTTTTTCGCCTGCTCCGTCACCACGTCGAGGCCGACGTCCGTGCAGAGCGCGCCGCCGAAAGCACCGTTCACTTTGAAGGGCGCCACCGCCGAAACGACCAGCTTGTTCGTGTTCTTGTCCACATACGCCTCGGTGAAAATCGCCTTGCCCGCCTTTTTCGTGTCCGTGTACCACGGGCGCGTGCGCGGATCGAGGCGGCCCGTGCCGTCGCCGGTCTTCAGCGACGCGAAATAGCCGTCCTCCATGCCGATGTTGAGGTCGAGTATCTCCTGGTCATCCGCCACCGACGACAGCGAGTCGATGGACTTGATTTTCGCCATGTTGCCGTTGAAGCCCGTCATCAGGCTCGCCGCGTAAGTCGCCGACGCCTTCTTCTCGCGCAGCCAGCCTTCCAGTTCCTCGGCCTCCGCGCGCACCGTGTAATTGATTTCCCCCTCGATGCTCGCGTTGAGGTTTGTGCTTGCCGTGTAGTAGCCGACGACGGAAACGATCGCCAAGAGCAGGCCCACCACGCCGGAAAGCGCGAAAAACTTTTGCTTGATGCCCATAACACCATATCCCCCTTGAAAAATGATATGACATTATGCCTATACTAGCGCACAATATCTGATTTTGAATATTATACTGTATACAAAGGAGGATATGCAACATGAATTTTTTTATCGATTATTCATCTAGGAATTGTGTACCAGATCAAATTCGCACCATTGCCAACAATGATGCCATGAACAACAAATTTATGCCGCGAACGATCCGTTCGCGGCATAAATTGCCGATCCGCTTCCTTTGCTGCCATCAGGGCATTTTGTTGTTCTTGGCGGCTTTCAGGTTGCTCTTGTTCACATACATCCGCTGGTCGGCCCGCTCGAACACATTTGCCACACAGGCGTCGTTTTGGTATTTCGCCATGCCGCATGCGATGATGATCCCTCCGTCGCGCCCCGCAGCCCTGTTGCGGTCGCTCATCTTCCCGACCAGTTCCTCGATACATTGATAATCGGCGTCTTGCGCGATCACGGCAAACTCGTCGCCGCCAAAACGGAAAACGGGGCTGCGCTTGAAGATGTCGCAGATGATCTTGCAGGCGCTTTGGATATGCTGGTCGCCCGCATGATGGCCGAGGGTATCATTGATTTTCTTCAAGTCGTTCACGTCGAGAATCACGATGGCGAACTCCGAAGCGCGGTGCTCGGCAATCTGGCGGTCCAGCTGCTCCTCGGCCTCCAAATAGGCATGCCTGTTTTTCACGCCCGTCAGCGGGTCGATGTTGGCCTCTCTCTGCGCCTGCGCAAGCCGTTTCGAATATTCTTCCTCTTGCCGGACCTGGGAGTCGATATTGTTGACGCCGACGACCAGGCGACGGCCCTCCGGTTCCTCGACCATGGCCGCCTTGAGCCGCGTATAGGTCGGCTTTCCATTGATCATCAAGCGATAGGTGAGCGCAAAGATGCCGCTGCGCTCAATCTCGGCCAGGACTTTTTCCTTTGTGAGCATCGAGTTCGCGCGTTCCAGATCGTCCGGATAGACGACGCCTTCCCCGTTTTTCCTTGAGGTTGCGAAGAAATCCGTGCCTTCCTTCGGAATATCAAAGGTTTCATACTGCGAATCCGCACTGAATTCCACATACCGCTCCGTTTCAGGATCCACGATATAGATACAAATATAATCCCCGGCCAACGCATTGATCCGGGAGTATGCAATGCGCTCCTCCCTCATCTTCTCTTCCGCCTGGCGCCTCTTCACCTGCTCGTCGATGTCCGTCACGCCGATGATGAGGAAACGGTCGTCGTCATCCATGCGCGAGACCCGCAGATTGACATAAACCGGGCCTTTTTCCGAAAGCAGGCGATAGGGCATCATAAAGACGCCGTCCCGATCCAGGGCGTCCATGAGATTGTTGCGGTCCAGGGCCTTCAAAACGTCATCCCTGTCGTCGGGATGGATCACCCGGCCGATGTCCGCCTTGCAAGCCTCAAAGAAAT
>CAMVJN010000161.1 GCA_947167825.1 uncultured Selenomonadales bacterium
GTGAACGGCGGTTCGCTCCGCAACAAGATCTCGAAAGGCGTGTTCACCTATCAGGACATCCTGACCGCGTTCCCCTTCGGCAATATGAGCTCGGCGGTGGAGGTCACGGGACAGACGATTCTCGACGCGCTGGAGCTCAGCGCGATGAATCTGCCTGATGAGAACGGCGGCTTCCTGCAGGTTTCCGGCATGAGCTACACGATTGACGCGACGATCCCCTCCACGGTGGAGCTGGACGCTCACGGCAGCTTCGTCGCGGTGCGCGGCGACCGTCGTATCAGGGACGTCATGATCGGCGGCAAGCCCCTCGATCCGGAAAAGATCTACACCGTCGGCGGCACGACCTATGTGCTGAAGGACGGCGGCAACGGCATGGTGATGTTCAAGGGCGCGAAGCTGATCGACGACGGCACCCTGACCGACGCGGACATGATCATGGAATATGTGCAGAACCACATGAACGCGAAGATCGGCGAAGAATACGCGAACTGGCAGGGCCAGGGGCGGATCACGATCATCAAGTAATAACAATCGCATAATGTCATAACGAAGGGCCTGTTGCAGATTCTCACGTGCAGCAGGCCCTTTTCAATTCGGTGAATAGATTTTTTGCATTTTGATGCTCCTGTGCTGGAATAGCTTCGGAGAGGTGTAAGCTGTAAACAAAAAACTGCCCGGAAGGGATTCCCCTGTGGGCAGGATTTTATTGGGCGTTATTCAGCGGACGAACAGAAAACGTGCAAGCGGCCGTTGTCGTCTTTGATGGTGAGATTCCGTATATGGGATTCGTCATCGGGTACGGTTATGTTCAATCGGTGCGCTTTATTGTCGATTTCGTAAATAAGGTTGGCGAACATGGTGGCGGGAAGCAGGAGCGGCACTGGAAAATTCGACCTGTGGGCAATGATTATCATGTGGGGATAGATGAGGCCGCCAAGCTGAAAGACCGGAATCTCATAAAGCGCGCCTTTCGTCATGCCGCCAAGGCCGCCAAATTCAATTTCGTCTTTTACCTTGGTTGTACCTCAACGGCGAAGTCTTTCCTCGCCGTTCATCCATACGGGATAGATTGCGCCTGTATCAATCATGGCATCCAAGGAATGAAACTTATCCAGCTTGACTACAGGGCGCTGATATGTCGAATCTAATTCCATCGTCATCTGTATCAAGTTTTGTCGCACCCCCAAATCAGGACTTGTCCATACGGAAAATTTTGCGGCGTTGTGTATTTTGTAATTACATCTTGACCGTCAATCTGCATGTCATATAGTTCATCGGAGGTTTTGTCTGTGTACTTCACAACTGCGGTGCCAACGCTGCCGCCGTTCCATTCCACCTCGGACAGTCCTACCCACTGGTCGGGATAGGTTTCCTGAATCTCTTTCCAAGTCATGCGCTTTTCCATTGTGTTCAGCTCCTTTCATGGATTTTCTTTTCTTTATCATATCGTTTTCCCTATCCACTGTCAAACAGGAGGTAATCGCGAAATCGATCGCGGAAAACACGCGCGGCGTTACGGCCATCATCGACGGCCATTCCCATGAGCAGTTCGAGAGTATTATGGCGAAGAACAAGGAAAGACGTCCTGATTACCCAGACCAGTACGAAGATGCAGACGGTGGGCAAACTCGTCATCCACGACGACGGCACCCTGACTGACGCAGACATGATCATGGAGTATGTGCAGAACCACATGAACGCGAAGATCGGCGAAGAATACGCGAACTGGCAGGGCCAGGGGCGGATCACGATCATCAAGTAATACACGGCATAGCAAAGACCGTCACACGGAAACGTGTGGCGGTTTTTGTCGTTTTCCGGCCTGTCTATCCCCTGTGGGAGCTTGTGCGGATGAGAATGAAAAGAGTACACTGTTGACAAATCTTTTAAAAAAAATAGCAGGAAGTGCTTTTGAAAGAATGAAACGGTATGTTTTGCGGCGGCTTTTGGCGTTGGTTCCCGTGCTCCTGGGAATCACGTTCCTTTCTTTCGCCCTGATGCGGCTGGCGGGGAGCGACGCGATCACGGAGATGTATTCGGGCGTCGGGGCCGCCGTCTCGCAGGAGACTTTGGACGCGGCGCGGGCGAAACTGGGGCTGGACAGACCCTTTCTCGTCCAGTATGTTTCGTGGCTTGGCGGCATGATGACCGGCGATATGGGCTTGAGCTACGTTTCCGGGCGGGACGTGCTGGATTTGTTTTTGTCGAAGCTCCCCGCGACGCTCTTGCTTGCGGCGATGAGCGTCTTTTTGACTGTCGCCGTTTCCGTTCCCTTGGGGGTGGCCTCCGCCGTGGCGCACCGGAGGGCGCAAACGGCGCGGAAGGCTTCTGCGCGCCGTCGTTGCTCCCTGCTGGATTTCGCCGTGCGTCTCGCCAGTTTTGTCGGAAACTCCATGCCGAATTTTTTTGTGGCGCTGCTGTTGATGCACTTCTTCGCAATCCGGCTGGGCTGGCTGCCGGTGATTTCCAGCGGCGTGACGCTCGCGGGCGCGGTGATGCCGACGCTGACGCTGGCCATAGCGATGTCGGCAAAGTATTTGCGGCAGGTGCGGGCGGCGGTGCTGGACGAGCTGTCGAAGGACTATGTGACGGGCGCGAAAGCGCGGGGCGTGGCGGAGAGCGTGATCCTGACGAAAAGCGTGCTGCGGTCGTCGCTGATGACGATCATGACGCTGCTCGCGCTTTCCGTCGGTTCGCTCTTGGGCGGCACCGCCATCGTCGAGACGATCTTCATGTGGGACGGCGTCGGGAAATTGGCGGTGGACGCGATCATGATGCGCGATTATCCGCTGATCCAGGCCTATGTGGTCTGGATGGCGATCATTTATGTCGGCGTGAATCTCGTCGCCGATCTTTTGTATCTGGTGATCGATCCGCGGGTGAAGCTTGGGATGGGCGGTGAAACGAAATGACGGCTGAACCGACAGTTCGCGAGGCGGTTATCCATAAGAGCGGCGGCAAAATGCGGCTCTATATATTCGGCGCGGCAGCAATCCTCTTGATTGTCGGCGCGCTTTTTTCCGAGAGCCTTTGCCCCTACGACCCGTATCTGCAGAATCTCGACATGGCGCTGCAGCAGCCGTCGGCGGCGCATATCTTCGGCACGGACCGCTACGGGCGCGATATGCTCTCGCGGGTCATCGCCGGAAGCCGCGCCAGCATTTTCTCGACGTTCCTCTTGGTGGCAATCATCACGGCTGTCGGCACGGCTGCCGGCGTTTTCTGTGGCTGGGCGCGGGGCCGGGCGGACGATTTGCTGATGCGCGTTTCCGACCTTTGCCTCGCGTTCCCCGGGCTCGTTTTCGCGCTGGCGGTGGCCGGCGTCCTGGGCGGCGGCCTGCACAACGCGGTGCTGGCCCTGGCCGCGATCTCGTGGCCGAAGTATGCGCGAATCGCCCGCAGCCAGACGCTTGCCGTGCGGGAGACTGCCTATCTGAAAGCGGCGATGCTCGCCGGATGCTCGACGACGCAGCTGATCGTGAAACATATCCTGCCGAATATCGCGGGGCCGATCCTGGTGACGGCGATGCTGGACGTCGGCACGATGATGATGGAGCTGGCGGGGCTTTCATTCCTCGGGCTCGGCGCGAAGCCGCCGACGGCGGAATGGGGCAGCATGATGAGCGAGACGCGGGGGCTGCTGCAAACAGTCCCGTGGGCGGTCTTCGCCCCCGGCGTCGCGATCTTCGTCGCCGTCATGGTGTTCAATCTTTTGGGCGACGCGGTGCGGGACTATATGGACCCGAAGATGAGGGG
>CAMVJN010000162.1 GCA_947167825.1 uncultured Selenomonadales bacterium
GCGGCGGCAGATCGTCCTGCAGCGACGGTTGAGGAATAAATCGTAGCAAGGGCTGATGAAATGAAGCCGCCGCATGAAATTGCGGCGGCTTTTTCTTATGGAAACAACGAATAAGTCAATTCGCGCATCTGCCGGGGGACTTGTTCGGTGTTTCCTTATAGGTATAGAGGTGAACCTAATTATGCAGCAGGGAGATACCATCAGCGCCATTGTGACGCCGCCGGGGGAAGGAGGCGTCGGGATTGTCCGCTTGAGCGGCGACGAAGCCTTTGCGATCGCGGACGTCATGTTCCGCGCGAGAAGCGGGAAAAAAATAGAGGATATTCGTTCTTCCTCCTTTTCCTACGGTCATATCCTGGATGAAAAAGGGAAAATCATCGACGAGGCGCTGATGCTTGTCATGCGGACGCCGAATTCCTATACGAAGGAAGATGTCATAGAGCTGCAATGCCATGGCGGAGCGGTGGTGCTTCGTTCCGTGCTGGAGAGGACCTTTGCCCTCGGCGCCCGTCCGGCCCAGCGGGGAGAATTCACGAAGCGAGCTTTCCTGAACGGGCGCATCGATCTCTCCGAAGCGCAGGCTGTGATGGAAATCGTAGGCGCGAAAACAAAAGCGTCGCTTCGCATGGCTTCAGGACGGTTGTCCGGAAAATTCTCGGGCAAGATCGTCGAACTTCGCCATAAGATTCTCGATATGATAGCACATCTGGAAGCGACCATTGATTTTCCAGAGGATGAGATCGATGAAGTCGTGCTTGATGATGTCAATCTCCGTCTTGTTATTATAAAAGAAAATATTGATACATTACTAAAAACGGCCCATGCCGGACGAATTTTGAAGGACGGGCTTCGGACGGCTATCATCGGAAAACCGAACGTCGGGAAATCAAGTCTTTTGAACGCGCTGCTTCTCGAGGAACGCGCGATCGTCACCGATATTCCGGGCACGACGCGGGACAGCATCGAGGCTTTTGTCAATGTTGGCGGCATTCCGCTGGTGCTGACCGATACCGCCGGAATCCGAGAGGCGAAGGACGAAGTGGAAAAGATCGGAATTGAAAGGGCGCGGGCCTGCGCCGAAGAAGCGGCGCTGGTCCTGATCGTTTTTGACGGCTCGGTTCCGATGACGGCGGAGGACGAGGAAATTCTCCGCATCGCGAAGGAAAGGGACTCCGTGTTCCTGATCAATAAATCCGACCAGCCGCAGAAATACGAGGAAAGCTATGAGAAGACCATTCGCGCCGACGTGCCGGAAGCCGCCGTGCTCCAGATTTCCGCGAAGACCGGGGAAGGCATCGAGGCCTTGTCGCATCTGATTGAAGAAAAGGTTTATGGAGGCGAACTGAAAGGCGACGAAGCCTCGTTTGTCAACGATGTGAGGGAAGCCGACATTTTGCGCCGCGCGTCGGAGTATCTGGCCAATGCCATGGAGACGATAGAAAACGGCATGAGCGCCGATTTCGTTTCCATAGACCTTCGCTCGGCATGGGAGACACTGGGAGAGATCACCGGCGAAACCGTCGGAGAGGACATCATCGACGAGATTTTCAGCAAGTTCTGCCTCGGAAAATGATGTAATTGCAATTATAAATTACAATTACATAGTATTTTTTACGAGAAAAAATGATAGAAAAACCTCCAAAATAATAATTTTTATAGATGAATAAATAAGATTACATTAAATATTGTTTATGTTTTTTATAAAAAATATATTATCATCACAAAATAAATAAAAATTGAAACAGAAAATGAGGTAAGATGAAAGTGTTTGTTGCGGGAGAATATGATGTTGTCGTGATTGGAGCCGGACACTCCGGCGTCGAGGCCGGACTGGCTGCGGCGAGGATCGGATGCCGGACGCTGCTCGCCACGCTTTCGATGGACAATATCGCTTTGATGCCCTGCAACCCGTCCATCGGCGGCCCGGCGAAAGGCCATCTCGTCCGCGAGGTAGACGCCCTCGGCGGGGAAATGGGGCTGAACATCGACAAAACCGCAATCCAGTCAAGGCTGCTGAATACCGGCAAAGGTCCGGCGGTTCACGCGCTGCGTGCGCAGGCGGACAAAAAGCGTTACCAGTTCACGATGAAGGAAACCTGCGAAAAGCAGGAAAATCTCGACGTGAAGCAGCTTTTGATCGAGGATATACAGGTCGAGGACGGCAAAGTCTGCGGCGTGGTCGTGGAAACGGGGGAAATCTATCGCTGCAAGGCGGTGATTCTAGCGACCGGAACGTATCTGCGCGGGCGCATCATCATCGGAGAGACGACTTACGACGCCGGGCCGAACGGCCAGCGCGCGGCCATGAAGCTGACCGATTCCCTGACTCGTCTCGGCATAAAACTGATGCGTTTCAAGACGGGGACGCCGGCCCGCGTCGACGCCCGCTCCCTCGATTACGACGAAATGGAAATCCAGCCGGGGGACGATGAGGCGGCGGCCTTTTCGTTCATGACCGATGAACCGACGCGCAGTGTCGCGCCCTGCTGGCTTTCCTATACGAACGAGGAAACCCATAAGGTCATCCGCGAAAATATCCACCGCGCGCCGATGGCCAACGGCGTGATCAAAGGCGTCGGGCCGCGCTATTGTCCGTCCATTGAGACGAAAATCGTGCGCTTTCCCGACAAGGAGCGGCACCAGCTTTTCATCGAGCCGGAAGGGATCCATACGCAGGAAATGTATGTGCAGGGCATGTCCACCAGCCTGCCCGTCGACGTGCAGATCGCTTTCCTGCACACGATTCCGGGGCTCCGCCATTGCCGGGTGATGCGCGCCGGCTACGCGATCGAGTATGACTGCATCGACCCCACCCAGCTTGCCCCGACATTGGAGCTGAAAAATATCCGCGGCTTTTTCTCGGCGGGCCAATCCAACGGCACCTCCGGTTATGAGGAAGCGGCGGCGCAGGGATTGATTGCCGGGATCAACGCGGCGATGCAGGTCAAAGGAGGAGAACCTTTGGTACTGAAACGCTCGGAGGCGTATATCGGCGTGTTGATTGACGATCTCGTCACGAAAGGCACAAACGAGCCGTACCGGATGATGACCTCCCGGGCCGAGTACCGTTTAATTCTCCGGCAGGACAATGCCGACCTCAGGCTGACTGAATACGGTCGTCGCGTCGGTCTTGTCAGTGATGAAAGATATGTTCGTTATCAAAATAAAAAAGAAGAAATTGAAACAGCGTTAAAAATCTTAAACAATACAATGCTGACGCCAAGTTCCGAGACAAATGAAAAATTGACGGCGGCCGGCATGGGAGAGATTCGGACAGTCACATCGCTTTTTGACTTGCTGCGCCGGCCGGAAGCCGATTACAAAAAAATCTGCGGGCTTTTCGGCTTGCCGGAGATTTCCGCCGAAGCGGCGAAGCAGGTCGATATCACCGTCACATACGAAGGATATATCCGCCGGCAGCAGGACCAGATCGAGCGAATGGAAAAACTGGAGACGAAACTTCTGCCGCCCGATATGGACTATGGAAAAGTGCCGAGCCTGCGGGAAGAAGCGAGGGAAAAGCTGGCCGCCGTCCGCCCCCGTTCCGTCGGTCAGGCGGGAAGAATCTCGGGCGTTTCCCCCGCCGACGTATCGGTGCTTTTGGTATGGCTGGAAAAAGAGCGAAGGAGCAAAACAGAGTAATATTTCCAACAAAAAAAACTGTCCATGAAGTGATGATTCATGGACAGTTTTTTTGATTCAAGGCTTTAGCCAGTTGAGCGAAGCGAAACAGAGAACCACCCGCTAT
>CAMVJN010000163.1 GCA_947167825.1 uncultured Selenomonadales bacterium
TGTACCCTTCCTGCACCAGCGTCACATTTCCCTGCGCCCAGACTTCCTGCGTGATGAGGCTGACCTGCGCGTGGTCGGCAGTGACGGCGCGGCCCTTGCCCGCGACGCGCACATGACCGTCGAGCAGGTAGCGTCCCGTAAAGAAATCGAAGGTCTGCTTGTCGCAGGAAATGTCCGGCTGCTCCGCGAAAGCGGTGGCCGCCGGGAGCAGGAGCAGCAGCGCGAAGAGCAGGCTGCGGAAAAATTTTGCGGTGGTTGTGTTCATCTTGTGTTCTTCCTTTCCATTCCTTGATAAACGAAAAAATATCTCGCCATGACGCACAGTCTCATTTTTTAAACAAGCCCTAGAAGAAGAAATTCAGTTCCGCAAAGATGACGGAATCGCGTTCCATTTGATCGCGCGGCCCCGGATTGTCACCGTTATCGTCGTCCGGCATCTTTTCGCCCCGGAAGAACTTGACTGTTCCCATCAGGTTTTTCAGGAAAACATAGCTGACGCCAAGTTCCACGCCGCGGCGGCCATTGTAAATCGTGTCATAGGTCGGCGCGATGGAGGAGTAATGGCCGAGGTGGCGGTAGGCGATGAATGCGCCCCAAGAGCCTTTGTCCTTGGGGTCTGCCTTTTTGTAATCCAGCTCGATGCTCCAGGACCGCTTGGAATGGGAGAAAATCGGCTGCGGATTGAACTCGCCGTCCTCCATGTCAGGCTGGTCGTAATCGGGATCGTTCGTCCACGCGAACGCGCCGTGCAGCCGCAAATTCTTGTTGAACTTGTAGCCCAACGCCGCTTCATAGATGTTGAGCTTTTCGGCATTGATGTCATCCACCATTTCGTGCGCGTTGGCCCAACGATGCCATGCCACGCCCCACGTCCATTTGTCGGCGCGGTCATTGTAAATCTCAATGGCCTGATAGCTGCCGGTGTCGTTGTCGCCGTCATCCGGATCGATGCCCAGCTCGCCGTCGAAGCGTTTGGCGCGGCCCGCCGTGAGCGTCGCCTTGACCTTGTTGCCGAAGGTGATTTGCCCGCCGGCTACGTTGTCGTCGTACATCATGCCTTCGTCAATATTCGAGAAGTAAGGCAGCTTGCCGAATTTGATATTCAGGTTGCCATAGTCGCCCTCGGCCCAGATTCGCTCAACGCGCATGCCGTTGTACTCGATGTCGGATTCGAGGTGGCGTTTGGTGTATGTCATGTGCGCCGCCGGCGTGTTCGCCGCAGAGTTCATATTCGAATTGAAATCGATACGGGCATGACCGCTCCAGTGTTCATTGACGCGCATGGAGGGCTCCAACCGCAATGTCACAAAGGAATGGGCGTAACGCGTGCTCACGCCTTCGTCGATTTCCCATTCATTGTGGTAGCGATAGCGGAGCTGTCCCTTCCATGTCATGTTGTCGACTTTCTTTTCGAGGTTCGCCACGCGGACGCCGAGGCTGTTCAGCTCGTCGGCGAACTCCGCCGCCAGCTTGTCGAGCGTCGCCCTGTCCCCGCCGCCATTCGCCATGGCGCGGGCAATCATCTTCGCCATCTCGAAGCGCGTGATTTTGGGGTCGCCGCGATAGGTGCCGTCGCCGTAACCTTCGATCACGCCGTCGGCGGCAAGCTGCGCCACCGCGTCGTATGCCCAATGGCCCTCCGGGACGTCCTCGAAGGGATTTGCCGCGGCAAAGGCCGTGGAAGCGGAAGCAGCCAAGAGAGCCGCCGCGCAGGTGGATAAAAACGCCTTTCTCATCAAAAATCCCCTTTGCTTGCATCATAGTGGATCGCGCTATCGCAGAGCAATCCGAATGCGTTGATACTATTTCGACATGAAACAACAAATTCCTGCCAAAGAAACAAAATTTCAGCCCTCCCCGTAAATCACGGGGAGGGCTGCTTATGCGGTTGATAATTACCAATTCCAATCCGAGCGCTTCAAGTGCTTGCCCACTACCTGCTCCGCGTGCAGCCACGCTTCATATCGGCTGACCACTTTGCCGTCGATGCGATAACAGCAACAATCATCATCATCATCCCAACCACAATCAACCCCCACGGATCCCCAGGCTCTGGCCACTTCGTCAAAGTGGCGGCCGCTTCTCCAGGAGCCGTATCTCTCGCATTGCCCCTCGCGCCCTTGAAGCAGCACATTCAGGAATCTTGAATCGTCGGCGATATCGTCTCCGCCAACAACCTGCTCCAAATCAGCGTCCGCAAGCTTGTTCTCGTTGTTCAGTTTCATCATGACCACCCTTTCTTTTTCGTGTGTTTCAGGGCAGATGGCGGTTCCTTAGCCCTTGTAATTCTTGATGGCATTGATAACATCCGTATGATAGAGCCTCTTGCCGGTGTCCGCAGACGTGTAGATATTGCAATCAAGATAATAATCAATCCCGTCCCTAAGCTGCGCTTTGATTCCCAGCTTTTCCAAGAGCGCTTTCCCCATCTTTACCAGTCCCAATCTTTGCGTTCCAAGTGCTTGCCCACTACCGCTTCCGCATGAGCCCAAGCCTCGTCCCTCGTAATGCGTTTGCCGTTCATCCAGTATTCATTATGATCACAGGCGTAAGGGACCATCTCAATGCCAAGCACCCTCCAAGAATTCTCGATATCTTCACATGGACCATAACGTTTGCTGCTCCCCCAAAAAATTTTAAATTTGCCGTAGCGGTCACAACGATGATAATCGGTTCCCCTGAGCAAAACATTCAAGAATTTGCTGTCATTGGATATTTCATACAAACATCCGCCCGATACCTGCTCCAGCTCCTCCTTGCTGAGTTCGTGTTCTTTATCGAGTTTCATCATGACCCCCCTTTCTTTTTCCCGCCCGCAGGCTGCTGTATTGCTTCTTTGTTCTTTATACTCCCGAGATCGAAAAGTGTTGCGCGGGATTTGAAAAAAATTGCGGGTGCAAAAAACAGCCTCGCCGCGCGTTTCCGCTTGGCGAGGCTGTTTTTCCTTTTGCCTTATCTTACCCGTGCCATTCCTTATAGGACATGTAATGCCCGGTAACCTCCATGGCGTGCTGGCGCGCCTGTTCATGCGTGATGGGCGTGATATTCCCGCCGTCAATGAGCACATACTGGATTTTCGTATCATAATCCGTAGGGTCGCCGGGGCAAATAATGCCGATTCCAAGTTTTGCCCATGCATTTTCAATGATTAAAAGCCGATCCTTGGAGTTATGCATCTTCCATGCGCCATAACGGTCCGTCGAACCGTTCAGCGAGTTCAAAAACCGGCTGTCATCCGCCAAGTCGTAGGCGCTTCCCCCTGCAACCTGCTCCAGTTCCTCATTGTTCAGCTTCGCGTTTTCAAGATTCGTCATTGTAATCGCTCCTTTCTTATGATTCAGGGACAAACCTGCCATTTCATATCAGAGGGCACATTTAGAATAATCATCATCATAGACCCATGGCTTTCCGGCTTTATATGCCGCATGCTTAAATGCCTCACGCCTTGAAACTCTCTTGCCGTCGATGTAATACGCATTTTTTCTCGACTTGGCGATATCACAATCTACGCCGAAATGCGCCCACGCTTCCTTGACTTTAGCCGACCCTTCTTCCCAATTAAACTCCATGTACAAGAAACCCATTTCTTGAATATTATATCCAAGGTCATTAAAAAATTCCGATTCAAGCGCACACTCGCCGGCGTTTCCTCCGGCTACCTGTTTGAGTGCTTCATTGGTGAGTTTGTTTTCCTTATCGAGTTTCATCATGGTCACCTTCC
>CAMVJN010000164.1 GCA_947167825.1 uncultured Selenomonadales bacterium
TCCAAGAACTCCACCTTGCCGCTGTCGATGTGGTAGACCGCGCCGACGACGGTGATGGGGAGGGATTTGCCGAGCACGTTCTCCACGGCGGCCTTGCTGTGCTTCACGTTCAGCTCCACCGCCTTGTCCGGGTCTGTTTCCGTGCCGATGGCTTTCTGGATGTCCTCGATGATGGAGCCGACGCAGCCCTCCGCGTGCCCGTGCGCCGAAAGCGCCGCGCCCACCGCGCCGCAATTCGTGTGGCCGAGCACCAGCACCAGCGGCGTGCCGAGATGGTCGGCGGCGTACTCGATGCTGCCGAGCTGATGCTTGTCGATGACGAAGCCCGCGACGCGGATAACGAACAGCTCGCCGACGCCCGCGGAGAAAATGGCTTCCGGTACGACGCGGGAGTCGGAGCAGGTGACGACGATCGCGTAAGGGAACTGCCCTTCCTTCGCGGTTTTTTCGCGGATCGCGGGGGAAATATCGCCGGGGTTCGTCTTCGCGTCCAGATACGTCTTGTTGCCCACCTTGAGCTTTTCCAATGCCTCTTTTGCCGTGACGGTTGCTTTTGCTGTCATGTCGTTTCCTCCTTCAAAAAAATACCTTTCATGTTAAGTTTAACGGGCAGGGCGGCGATTGTCAACGCGCGGGCAAAGAAAAAACGCGCCGCCCGTTTCGGGAAGCACGTTTTGTTCTGTTTATGCCGGAAGTTCTTCCGGCGGGAAATCGTTCGGGCCTTCGTTTGACAGGCCGAGGCGTTTCAGAATCTCGAAATCGCCTTTGATGGTTGTGCCGCTGGTGGTCAGCATATCGCCGGTGATGGTGGCCGACGCGCCGGAGAGGAACGCCGTCGCGCCGTTTTCCGGCAGCACCTTCCGTCCCGCGGCGAGACGGATATTCGCTTCCGGGTTGATATAGCGGAAGAACGCGATCGTGCGGAGCACGTCTTTCCCGTCGATTTGCGGACGGTCTTCGAGGGCCGTGCCTTTAATCGGCATCAACGCGTTGATGGGAATCGACTCGATGCCAAGCTCAGCGAGGCTGATTGCCATATCGAGGCGGTCGTCCCAATTCTCGCCCATGCCGATGATGCCGCCAGAGCAGACGCACATGCCTTCCTGCTGCGCGATCTTGATGGTGCGGATCTTGTCGTCGTAAGTGTGCGTCGTGCAAATCTGCGGGAAGAAACGACGCGACGTCTCGATATTGTGATGATAGCTGGTTACGCCCGCCGCGCGCAAACGGCGGAACTGCTCGGCGTCGATGAATCCCATCGACGCGCAGAGCTCGATGGTCAGCGTCTTGTGCATTTCCTCGAAGACCTCGATCGCCTGATCGAATTCCTTGCCCTTGCAGGCGCGTCCCGCCGTCACGATCGCGAAACGGTTCACACCCGCTTCCTGATTCTTCTTCGCGGCGGCGATGATCTCTTCCTTCGGCAGGAAGTTGTACTCGTCGATGCCGGTCTTGTGGCAGGCGGCCTGCGCGCAATACTTGCAGTTCTCCGGGCAGCGGCCGCTGCGCCCGTTGATGATGGTGCAGAGGTCGATATGGTTCTTGCGGAAATGCTTCTGGATCGCGCCCGCGCCCTTTTGTAGCTCCTCCAAGTCGCTGTCGAGGAAGATGGAAAGGTCGTCGCCGCGCTTCACGCGGTGTCCGCGAATGATTTTTTCAGCCAATTCGGAAATGGTGGTGCTCATACGTATGGAAACCTCTTTTCATAGCTTGATAATAAAGTTTCCAACATTATACGGCAGACGGAGCTTTTCGTCAACTTTAATTTATATTCCGGTTGACGTGCTTTTTTGTTGTGGGGCACCAATCTTTGTCCGCCCCCTAGGGGGCGGGGGACCGCGAAGCGGTGGTGGGGGGATTCCACCGTTTCTTTACTTCTTCGTCAATTTGAATCTTTACCCCTTCAAATCTCTCCCAAATATCACGATTGGAAAATCTGAGAACCATGATGCCCTGATTCAGCAGATACAAATCACGTTCCGCATCATACAGCCTTCCCTTTTCTTCATAGTGCTGGCTGCCGTCGGCTTCGACAGCCAGCCTGGCCTGCTCGCAATAAAAATCCAAAATATAATTGCCTACGATTCGCTGACGCTTGAAGCGCGGTTTGTAACCTCGCAAATAATCAAACCATAAATGACATTCTTCTTTCGTCATATTCCGACGCATGTTTTTTGTTCTCGGCAGGAGTTTTGGATTCTTTGGTATGGACAATGTTATGCCCCCCACCACCGCCTGCGGAGTGACATGCCACTGGCATGTCACTCCCCGCCCCCGAAGGTGGCGGACATTTTTATTTCTACTACTTTTGATTCGTGACGCCATTTTACCACATATAGCCCAAAAGTGCAGAGCCGTATGATCTTTTTGCGCGTCGGACGCGCTTCCTATTGCTTTTCGCGGAAATCTACATTAAAATGTCACAAATCAAATTTTTCTCCGAAGGAGAAAAATCACTTTAGCTAACATTTCAACAAGGCGTACGGTCGGAGGGGGATTCAAACTCTTTCTGCCCCTCCGATATACACCTCCGCTTATAGAGGCTGGGGACGTCTCAGCCTTGTTATATTTATCGCATAAGCAACATAAAGGAGATGATTCGGATGCGGGCATGGAAAAAAACGGTATTGTCTCTCACGCTGGCGGCGGGCGTCGCCGTCGGCGGCACGGCGGAGGCGATGACGTCGGACGAAGAGCAGCAGCTTGACGTCCTTTCGGCGCAAAACCAAATCTGGGAGAAGAATATGTCCATCGAAGAAGCCATCGCGCAGGACGGGAAATTCGCCGTGACCGACCTCGACCACAACGGGCGGATGGAGCTTCTTTTCACGACCACCGTCGGTGAGGAAGAGTTTGTCGAGACCTGGGGCTACGAGGTCAACGAAAAGGGCGACGGCGTGTCCCGGCTCCGGTTCCTGAACGGCTCGGACACTACGCGGATCGGCCAGCCAAAAGTCCGCATGTATTTCGCCTGTCAGATTCTCAAGCGCCATTATGTTTTTGAACAGGCCCAATGGGGGCCTTCCATGAAAGGCGGCTGGGCGCGGGATGGGAAACTGGTCGACCTGTGCCTGGAAGATGGCGTCATTCACCAGGAACTGCTCGGTCACTTTTTTGAGGCCCATGAGAAGCGCGATTTGCCGCCGGTGGAAATCCTCTATTCCGACGGCAAGGCGAACAGGATCGACGAGGCGGCTTACAGGAATCTTGCCCGCGAGTACTACGACGGCTACCATGTCTTTGAGGTCAAGATGGGCTGGACGAGCGTTGAGGAGCTTGCGAAAGCAATGGGCGTCCAGAAAAAAGTACGAGAAGTTTTCGCAAAGTCCTACGCGGAATTCCACGAAGAAGAACTGGACGAAGGCCCGGTACATTGATGGCCCTATAAATACCTCATATTAACGCAAAGGAGCAGCAGTTCATATTTAACGTCTCGCCGTAAAAAATCACCCTCCGTCAAAAAACGGAAGGTGATTTTGCTTATCCGGGATTATTTTATCGCTGCGGCCATGTCGTCCAGGAATTCCTGCAGATGTTCCTGCGTCACATGCTGCATGACGACGATGTGGGAAAGGTCGCCGCCGAGCCTGTCGTCGTGGTCGGGGGCGAGATCGTATTTCG
>CAMVJN010000165.1 GCA_947167825.1 uncultured Selenomonadales bacterium
CCCGATCCGGTCTTTTCGATGAAAATGCTGGGCGACGGATTTTTCGTGACGCCGTCATCAGGCGAAGCCTTTTCTCCGGTCGACGGGGAAATCACCTATGTCGCGCCGACCAAGCACGGAATCCGCATCGCCGCCGCCGACGGCACGAAAGTGACGCTCCATATCGGCACGGAATCGGGCGAGCTGAAAGGCGAAGGCTTTTCCGTATTCGTCGAACAGGGCGCAAAGGTGAAGAAGGGCGACAAGCTGATGACCTTCTCCCCGGAGCTTTTGCGGCAGAATCCGAAAACGACGGACGCTTGCATCCTGCTCGTCGAGGAAATGCCGGAGGGAAAAGCGGTACAGCTGACGGCCAGCGGCGAGGTCGCGCCGCTCACGGCAGTGGCGGAGATTGTTTAATAGAGTTCTTCTCTCCTGTCGTGGAACACATCGATCGTGCGCTTGATCTCATCTCTCACGGAAAGATCAATCTCGGCGGTCAGGATTGCCTCCCGTTCGTCGGCTTCGGCGAGGCGCACGCCCCACGGGTCGATAATCGCAGATCGTCCGCCCAGCGGCATTCCGTTCGCGAAAGCGCCGCTGCCGTTGACGGCAACGAAAAAGACTTGGTTCTCGACGGCGCGTGCCTGCGAGAGGGTCGCCCAATGCTCAATCCGGGCGGTGGGCCATGCGGAGGGCAGGAAAATCACCGCAACGTCGTCCAGCGCGTATCGCCGGAAAAGCTCCGGGAAGCGCAGATCGTAACAGACGGCGACGGCGCATTTCACGCCGTCAAGGGAAAAAACCGCACGATGGTCGCCCTTGCGGAAGAATTTGTCCTCCTTTGCCGGAGAGAAAAGATGCGTCTTGTCATAATCGGCGACAAGATCGCCATTCCGATCGAAGACATAGCAGCGGTTCGCGATATAATCGCCGATTTTCACGGCGACGGAACCGCCGACAATATGAACATGGTATTGTTTCGCCAGCAATGAGAGTAATGTTTTCGCCTTTGCTCCATTCTCGTCCACATATTTTTCAAGTGGACGAGGAAAAAAGCCGATGTCCCAAAGCTCCGGCAGAACGACGATATCGGGAGCGTCAGCCATTGCGTCTTCCAACATGCGACGGAGCGCAGCCATATTTATCTCCCGCGCGCCGATGGCGACGGGCATCTGCAAAACGGAAATTTTCATTTCGATTCACCTCGATATCAGCATAACACAACATTTTCAATAAAGGAAGAACGATATGATCGAGAAAGCGCAGTACAACATCGGGGACGTCGTCCGCATGAAGAAGAAACACCCCTGCGGCAGCGACCTTTGGAAAATCACGCGCATGGGCATGGATTTCGGCATGAAGTGCGAGGGCTGCGGCCACACCGTGATGCTCCCCCGCGTGAAATTCGAGCGCATGGCCCGCGCCATCGTGGAAACAGCGAGGACGGAAGACAATGAATAACGCAGCGTTTCTCGAGCCGTCGTCGATGACGGCTTTTTTTGCGGCGCTTTCCCGACGTGCGTTCCTTTCCATGAGCCTTCGGGCGACGGCGGGCGGGCTTTTGGCGTCGATTCTCGCACCGATCCGCGAAGCATTCGCGGGAAGCAATACAGCCCCGCGATATTTCCGCCGGATTGTGACCAGGGACAACCGCGCCTCGGCCATGATCGAATGGCAGACCGACACGGCGCTTTCCGAGCCGCGTTTCTTTTGGCGCGAGGCGGAAGGCAAAGCGGAGAAAACCGCCGATGTGGACGTGAAATATTTCGCGCTGGACGGCCGCTCCGTGTTCGTCTATCGCGCAACGCTTTCCGGACTGCGCCCCGGAAAACAGATTGAATGCCGTGTAGAGGCAGCGGAACGGAACGCGGGCTCTTTTTCTTTCCGAACGGACGACGGCGGCGCTGTGCAGGCATTGATTTTTCCCGATTCCCAGTGCGAAAACAACTATGACACTTGGGCGCGGGTTTCCGGCGAGGCATCGGCGCGTTGCCCGGACGCCGCGCTTTGGGTCAACATGGGCGACCTCGTCGACAACGGCGCCAGCTTTTACCATTGGGACGGCTGGCAATCCGCAACGGACGCGGCTCTCGGCGGGCGCGCATTCGCGCCGGTACCGGGAAACCACGAATGTTATTCCGAGGACTGGAAATTGTGCCGCCCTGACGCCTTCCTCTCCCTGTTCGCGACGCCGGACAACGGCAGCACGAAATATCAGCGCTACTATTATTCCTTCGATTACGGCCCCGTGCATTTTTCTGTGGTGAACACGCAAAAAGAAGAACTGGACGCGCTGGCGCCGGGGCTTTTCGCGGAGCAGGCGGCATGGCTCGCCCGTGATCTGAAGGCAACAAAATCACAATGGCGCGTTGCGCTCCTGCACCGCGATTTGATTGACTACGACCAGAAACCGATAACGCGTGACCCGTTTGTCGAAACACTGGTGCCCATTCTGGAGCAAAACGGGGTTGACGCGGTGCTGACCGCTCACGCCCACGCATACCGCAGGCGGCGCCTGTCCGCGTGGAAACAGGCGAAAAGCGGCGTGCTGTACATCCTGACAGGGAACGCGGGCAACTGCTTTTACGACGTGGAGAAGCACGAGATCGACGAGATCGCGTTCCCGGACAACTTTCTCAACTACCTGACGATGGAAGCGGACGAAACGAAGCTGACCTTCCGTTGCTTTTTGCCCAACGGAATTTTAAAGGATTTCGCGACTTTAAGGAAGCACTGATTAAGTCAATTCGTGCATCTGTCGAGGGATTTTTTCGACTGTCTAGGAAAAGCCCTCGAAGGCGTAGCATTGCTACGTCGAGAGGGATTTGACAACGACAGTCGGAAAAAGACCCGGCAGAGGCGCGGAGGGACTTATTCAGTGGTTCCTTAAGAAAGCAACCGGAGAATTAGCCTTCCCCTCTGGGGAAGGTGGCAGCCCGCAGGGCTGACGGATGAGGTTTTTCAACGTGCCTAAAAACCTCACCCACCGTCTTCGACGGTCCCCGAAACAATCCACCGGACTGTTTCGCCCCAGCGGGGAGGGCTTATTTTGCAAGAACGGAGCAAGACCATGAACGACAAAATCGTATCCCGAAGAAAATTCCTGTCGATGATGGGCGGCGCGGCAATCTCGCTCGCCGCCGGCTGCGCGTTTTCCGGGAAGGCCGCCGCGCCGATCCGAAAAGCGGCGCGAATCCTGACCGGCGACACGTCGCTGGACGCGCGCTTTTTGCGGCAGATCATCACCGCCGACAGCCGCACCTCCCGAACGATCATGTGGCAGTCCGACGCGCCGCAGGAAAAAGCCGAAATCGTATGGCGCGCCGCGGCCGGCGGAAAAACCGGCGAACAGGAAGCGGAAATCTTCTCCGCACCCGCCACAGGCGAGCATTACACCGACGACGGGCAGGACGTGTATTTGCATACCGCGCGCGCGAATAGCCTCGCGCCGGGAACGCATTACGAATACCGCGTGATTTGCGGCGACAAGGGCACGGACTGGACGCCCCTTTCCACCGACGACGGCGGCGCTTTCAAGGCGCTGATCTTCCCCGATTCCCAATCCAGCGACTACACCGACTGGAAAAATCTCGCGCAGGACGCTTT
>CAMVJN010000166.1 GCA_947167825.1 uncultured Selenomonadales bacterium
GGAAGCGCAGGCCGCCTTTGTACGGGCCGATGGCGCTGGACATCTGCACGCGGAAACCGCGGTTCACCTGAAGCTGGCCTTTGTCGTCGGCCCAGGGCACGCGGAAGATCACGACACGCTCCGGCTCGATGAAACGCTCCAGCAGTTTGTTTTCTTTATATTCCGGATGCTTCTCCAAAACCGGGATGATCGAATACAGGACTTCCTTCGCCGTATTCATGAATTCGGGCTGGTTCCAGTCCTTCTTCTTGATCAGTTCCAGTACGTCCTCGACATACTTCTTCATGTTTTCCTTTGCCATATAAACCACTCCTTATAACATTCGGGGGAAGTCCCACATACGGGGCACTTCTTCACCCCCGCATTGGAGTCTCTCCTATACCTTTTTAACAGTGGATAGTATAACGCAAACGATATAGGAGAAACAAGAGGCACAGCGCAAAAATATTGTATACAATAGATAGGGATTCATGAAAAATTCGGCAGATATTACATCATAATGTAATATCTGCCGTAAACGTAGCTTTTGCGGTTATGCGCGTCCCGCTTTTCCGCCCCTGACTTTCGCCGCCAGTTTCTCCACGATGACATAGAACACCGGGATCAGGTACACGCCGATGACCGTGGCGAAGGTCATGCCGCCGACGACGGCGATGCCCATGTTGTTTCTCGCGCCGGCGCCCGCGCCGGTGGCGATGGCCAGCGGCAGGCAGCCGATGACGGAGGTCAGCGCGGTCATCATGATGGGGCGCAGGCGGAGCCTTGACGCCTCGATGGCGGCTTCCACCGGATCGTCGCCTTTATCTACGCGCTCCTTGGCGAATTCCACAATCAGGATCGCGTTTTTCGCCGCGAGGCCGATGATCATGATGACGCCGATCTGCATATAGATACTGTTTTGCTGTCCCATCGCGTACTCGCAAATCAGTGCGCCGAAAATGCCCGTGGGCACCGTCGCCAGCACCGCGAAAGGCACGCTCCAGCTCTCATAGAGCGCGGCGAGGCAGAGGAACGCGAAGATCAGGGCCAACGCCAAGACTTCCAGCGTCTTGGAGCCCGCCTTTTTCTCCTCGCGGCTCTGGCCCGCCCAGTCGATGTTGAAGCCCGTAGGCGCGTTTGTCCGCACCACTTCTTCCAGCGCCGCCATCGCCTGCCCGGAGCTGTAGCCCGGCGCTTCGCTGCCTTGGATCGTGATGCTTCGCGAGGCATTGAAGCGGGAGATGATCGGCGCGCCGGTGTCGAGATTCGGCACAAGGAGCGTGTCAAGGGGCACCAGCGTCTTCGTATTCGATTTCACGAAGACGAATTTCGCCGCTTCCGCCTCGGTGCGGTAGGCGGTGTCGGACTGCACCACGACTTTGTAGGTGCGGCCGAAGCGGTTGAAGTCGTTGACCTCGTAGCCGCCGAAATTGACTTGGAGCGCCGTGAACACGTCGGAAAGATTTACGCCGAGGTTCATGACCTTCTCGCGATCAATGGTGAAGTCGCAAATCGGGGAATTGATGGAGTAGGTGGAGTAAACGCCTTGGAGCTCCGGCCTTTGGTTCGCCGCCGCGACGATGCGCTTCGTGATTTCGTCCAGCTCCATGTCTGTGTGGCCGGACATATCGAGAAGCTGCATATTGAAGCCGCCGACGTTGCCGAGACCTGGGAGGGCCGGCGGGTTGAACGCGATGACGAAGGCTTCCGGCGTCACGCTGCGGCCGAGGCCGAAGGTCTTGCCGATTTCGGTATTGATGGAAGTCTCCACCGTCTCGCGCTGCGACCATTCGGAAAGGCCGACAAACATCGTCGCGCCGTTGGACTTCGCGCCGTTGGACAAAATGTCGAAGCCCGTGATGTTCATCACGTTGTCCACGCCGGGCAGCTCGCCGAGTTTCGCCGCCAGCCGCTGGGTGGTATCGGCGGTGCGGTTCAGCGACGTGCCCTCGGGCAGGGTGACGGACGCAATGAAAAAGCCTTGGTCTTCCTGCGGGATAAATGTGGACGGCACCAATTTGTAGAGCATTCCCATCAGCACGGTGATGACGAGGAGCGCGATGACGCCCAGCCGCAGCCGCGAAACGAGCCGGCCTACCTGTCCCGCGTAGCTGCCCGTGACGCGCTCGAACCAGTCGTTGAATTTCGCGAAGAAGCCCGCGAACATGCTCCCTTCCGCGCCCAGCTCATGGGGCTTCAAAAGCAGCGCGCAGAGCGCGGGGGACAGCGTCAAAGCCACGAAAGCCGAGAACGCCACGGAAATGGTGATGGTCAACGCGAACTGTTTGTAGAGGACGCCCATCATGCCTCCGAGGAAGGCCACCGGCACAAAGACCGCCGCCAAAACGAAGGTCGTGGCAACGATCGGGCCCTGCACCTCGTCCATGGCGATTTCCGTCGCCTTGTCCGCGGGAAGATCCTGCTCCGTCATATTGCGCTCCACGTTCTCGATGACGACGATCGCGTCGTCGACGACGAGGCCAATGGCCAGCACCATCGCAAAGAGCGTCAGGGTGTTGATGGAAAAGTCGAGAATGACAAAAGCGCCGAAGGTGGCGACCAGCGACACCGGCACGGCGAGGGCAGGAATCAGGGTCGCCCGCCAGTTTTGCAGGAAGAGATAAAGAATCAACGTAACGAGAACCAATGCCTCGATAAAGGTCTCGGCGACCTCGTGGATCGACGCGCGAATGTAGCGGGTGCTGTCGATGACCTCGCGATATTCGAGGTCGGGCGGGAAATCCTTTTCCGCCTCGCGGATGACCTCCTGCACGCCGCGCACCGTGTCCATCGCGTTGGCGTCGCTGGTGAGCTGGATGCCGAAGCCGATACCGGTCATGCCGTTCGTAAAGGCCCAGACCGGCTCGCGGCGCGCGCCCGTCTCGATGCGCGCGATGTCTTTCATGCGGACGAAAGAGCCGTTGGGATCCGAGCGAACGATGATATTGGCAAATTCCTCGTCGGTGACGAGACGGCCCGCCACGCGGCCCGTGTACTGCTTCTCCTGGTCCTTCGGGGTTGGCTGCATACCGATGGTGCCCGCCGGGGCCTGCACGTTTTGGTTCTTGATCGCGTCGGTCACGTCGGCGACGGTGAGGCCCAGTTCCGCCAGCTTGTCCGGGTTCAGCCAAACGCGCATCGCGTAGTCCGGCCCGAAAATGTTCACGTCGCCGACGCCGGGCACGCGCTTCACCTTGTCGATGATGTAAATGTCGGCGTAGTTCTTCAGGAACTGCCGCGTATAGGTGCCGTTCGGCGAGTACAGCGAACCGGCCAGTGCCATATCCGGCGACGCCTTTTTCGTCGTGACGCCGTAAGACCTGACCTCATTGGGCAGACTGGCCGAGGCGATGGAAACGCTGTTTTGCGTCTTGACCGTGTCCAAGTCCGCGTCGGAATTGAGATCGAAAACCACGGACAGGCTATAGCGTCCCGTGTCGTCGGAGTTCGACGACATATAGTCCATGCCGTCGACGCCGTTGACCTGCTGCTCGATGACCTGCGCCACCGTCTCGTTCAGGACGCTGGCATTCGCGCCGACATAACTTGTCACGACGCTGACCGTCGGCGGCGAGATGCGCGGGTACTGTGCGACCGGCAGGCTCAC
>CAMVJN010000167.1 GCA_947167825.1 uncultured Selenomonadales bacterium
GGCACCTCGGCCTGCGCCTCGACGACCTTCGCTTCCATTTCCTGCGTATAGGCTTTCATTTCCTGTTCCTTCGCGACGGCCATCGCGCGGCGCTCCTCGGCCTTCGCCTGGGCGATCCGCTTGTCCGCCTCGGCCTGGTCGGTCATCAGCTCCGCGCCGATGTTGCGCCCGACGTCCACGTCGGCAATGTCGATGGAAAGGATCTCGAAGGCCGTTCCCGCGTCGAGGCCCTTGTCCAGTACCGTCTTGGAAATCTCGTCCGGGCTTTCCAGCACGTCGGTGTGTTTTTCCGCAGAACCCACCGTGGTGACAATGCCCTCGCCGACACGTGCGATGATTGTCGGCTCGCCCGCGCCGCCCACGAGGCGGTCAATATTCGCGCGTACCGTGACCCGCGCCTTGATGCGAAGCTCGATGCCGTTTTTCGCCACCGCCGACACCACCGGCGTCTCGATGACCTTCGGATTGACGCTCATCTGCACCGCTTCCAGCACGTCGCGGCCCGCCAGGTCGATGGCCGCCGAACGCTCGAAGGGCAGAGGAATCGAAGCGCGGTGCGCGGCAATCAGCGCGTCCACTACGCGGTCCACGTTGCCGCCCGCAAGATAATGAGCCTCAAGCTGGCTCGCCGAAACGTCGAGCCCCGCCTTGTTCGCCTTGATCAGCGGCAGGACAATCTTGCTCGGCACGACGCGGCGCAGACGCATTCCGACCAACGCGAAAATACCGACGTTGACGTTCGCGGCAATCGCGGACACCCAAAGCCCGATCGGCACGAAATTCAAGAATATCATCACCGCGATGATAATCAATACCAGCATGAAGCCCGAACCCAAAAGCAATTCCAACATTTTTTCCTCCTATCCGAAACATCCACGCAAAATTTTAAGAGTTCCTTCTAAAATCCGGCAATCAGAATCAAATCAGTGCTTACCAAGCTATTTTCCAAATGATACTGCTTGTTGTCAAACTGGACATCCCTGACCCCCGTATAAAGCAGTTCTTTGACAGAAAAACCGGCTCGATGCGCTATCTTGCAGATGGTGTATGGAGTGAACCAATACCGGTGGTCCGTGTTGATACATTCAAAACCATGCAGAATTCCATCTAAGCCGTGTATGCGAAAGGCGTTCGGGACAGTGATCACGATGGTGTCAATGTACCCTGCATATCGGTGATGCAATTTTTCCAGAAACTCCACGGGATTATCCAAATGCTCCACAATTTCTCCGGCAATCAAATAGTCCCAGCGGGGCAGTCGTTCCAAAATTTTATATACCTTCTCATACTGATTTACCATATCAAGCTAATAGATGTTTTCCCACCCAATGGAATTGCAATATGCAACACTTTCCGGATCAATATCAAAACCCACGCAATGCTCCGCATGATCCGTCAGTAGTTTGTGCAGCCAAACATTTTGCTTGATTTTGTCATCAATCAGTTGTATGTGGTCGCAAGCTCCCAAATGAATGACATTTGCCTCTTTAGCTCCATTCGGGGATACAATCCTCTTGATGGCATTTTCCCGGGATACATCGAAAATCTTGTCAGCAAAATTAATACGCATCCCGTTGTCAATAGCTGTTCCATCCAAATATTGTCTAGGAATATCAGGTATCACATAAACCACGCCCTTCCAATCGACATCAGATTGTGCGCAATATTTCCAGGAATCTTTTTGTGTTCTTCTCGCTATTGAATCTCTCGTCCCAAAGCTGATGGGAACGTTCCCTCCATGCCCGCAACTCCGAATCGCTCATTCCGTACACTTTGCGAATAGCATCCGCAATCTCTTCAACTAATGGGTTTTCCGGAAGCAATACGCCGTTGCCATCGATCTCTTCATGAATGCCGCCTACATTTGTCCCAATAACGGGAATACCATACGCAAGCGCTTCTTGGATAGATACAGGTAGCCCCTCGTTGGAGGAAGTCGTAATAAAGCAACTTACATCGTTCTTCTCATAGAACTGCATGATTGTCTCGTTAGGGCAATACCCCATGAAATCCACCCGGATATTTCTTTTCTTGCCCAGCAATTTCACCGCAAGATCGCAGATTTCTTTCATTTGTGCCCCGTCCCCGAAATGCGTCCAATGCATCTGCATATCGCTATCGCACAGAGCCAATGCCTTAACAATGAGATCGACTCTCTTGAGGGGGATGACAAACGAACAACTGACCAAATGAAACGTCCTCGGGCCGGGCGGCGGAAAATGGATGGCAGAAGGTCCTTTCACTCCCAACGGGCAATAATGAAGCCGATCTGTCCCCATTCCCGCCATAAACGTTTCCTGATAATAACCAAGCCCCTTGTGGGATACGAAAAAAATACCATGGAGCTTTTGCTGCATATATTTGCGAAACGCTTGCCTGCCGTTGGGTGCGCGATAATGATACAAATCGTAGCCATGTGTCCGCGTAATGAGCTTCAAGTTTGGAAATTGGGAAAGATGCAATGCAAACGCCAAAGTCTTATATGTGTACCAGTAGGTATATACAATCCCACGCTGCCGCAAATTTATCGCCCCAGAAACGAGAATCTGCTGAAAAAAATCCTCTGCCCGGGCGAAATAAATCATCGCATCCTTTTTACGCTCGTTGACCAAGACATCTTCCGCTTCAATTTCACGGAATTCCTCCTGCACCAACGGATGCGCACAATAGGCATCACACATCGTTTGATTCAAAAACAGCGGTTTGAGCGGCAAGTGCACGAGGCGGATTCTGGAATCCAACTGCGTAACATATTCCTTTTCTCTCGCAACCGCTTCCGGTGCCGGGGAAATAATCGTCAGCCGGTATTCTTCCATTAGACGGGGAAGTTCCGGCAAGATAAACGACTTTTCTCCCTGCCCATAGGGGAATCCATCCGTAATGAGATAAAGATTTTGCTTTTGATTCATATCACGGCATCACTTCCCTTCGGATTACTGCAATTCCCTAACCACAACCCGGCTGCCGTTTGCCGAAACGACGACAATCGACGCACCTTTTCGGATAAACGCGCCCTCCGAGACCACGTCCACCGGCTGTCCCGCTACGAGGGCACGCCCCGACGGGCGAAGCTCCGTTTCCGTATAGCCCGTGCAGCCCACCAGTTCCGCCTGTGTCTCGGCGCTGACGTAGCCGTTCTCCGTCGTGGTGCTGTCATGGAGCACCACCCTGCGCCAAAGCTTTGACGACGGCAGCCGTTTCACGATCAGCGCGAACACCAGCACGGCGATAACTACCGCCGCGACAAGCGCACCCACCGCGTCCATCGTACCGCCCAACGCGAAGATGACGCTGTAGAGCATCGCCGCGACGCCCAGCCCCGCAAGAAGCCCCACCGTCGGCGCAAGCATCTCGATGACGATGCACAGCACGCCCCCGAGAAAGATGCCGATCTGCACCATCGACACAAGCCCCTGTATATAACGGCTGCCAAAGAACACGCCAGCCGCCGTAAGGCCGAGCATCGCCCCGACGCCGAGGCCGCCCGTCTTGAACTCGACCATGAGGCCGAGAAACAAAATCGAGAGCAAAAGCACCTGCAAAATC
>CAMVJN010000168.1 GCA_947167825.1 uncultured Selenomonadales bacterium
ATTGTCCCGCCCGCTTCCGAAAGGAACGGGCGGGAATTTTTTGCGGCAGACTCCTTCCGTCACGCCTGGCGGCGTGCCACCTCCCTCAAAGAGGGAGGCTGGTTTCGTCCCCCTCTTGGAGGGGGATGTCAGCGAAGCTGACAGGGGGAGTTTTGGAAAACCGGCAATCCCGAAGCAAAACTCCATATTTCAACCGCGAAGGATGAAGGCACGGCATATTTTGCCGGGTGCCGTCTGGCAGGCGAGAGGAAGATGGGGCGTTGTTTCGAGTATGCATATCCGTTTTTCATTACTACTATTTTATAGGGGGAATTGTTCCATGAAAAAATCACTCATTTCCGCTCTGACGACGGCTCTCGTCGTTGGCGCGGCCTCCACGACGTTCGCCGCGGCGAACCCGTTCGAGGACGTCCCTGCCGACCATTGGGCCTATGATGCCATTGCCCAGCTCGCTGCCGACGGCGTCATCGAGGGCTACGGCGACGGCACTTATCGCGGCGACCAGGAGATCACGCGCTACGAGATGGCGCAGATGATTGCCCGCGCTATGGCGAAAGGCGGCGGAAACAAGGCACTGCTTGACAAGCTGGCGGCGGAGTTCGCCGACGAGCTGAACAACCTCGGCGTCCGCGTGGCAGCTTTGGAGAAGAAAGTCGACAACGTGAAGTGGAAAGGCGAAATTCGCTACCAGTTCACGAGAAGAATCCGTGAAAACAGCAACGCGGACAGAAAGGACGACCTTTTCCACAACAATTTCGCCCAGATTCGTCTGAAGCCCAGCTTTGACATCAACAAGAACTGGAAGGGTTACGCGGGGCTCTATTATGGCGGCGAAAAGGAAAATCTCAACACTGCGGCGAACAGCAACAAATTCGAGATGAGATGGGCTTATGCCGAGGGCGTATACGGGAAAACGACGATTGACCTTGGAAAAACTATTTTATGGACGTACGTTGATGAAGGCATGGTTTATGACGGTCGTTTGAGCGGCGGCATGGTGACCTTCGGCAAGGATCTGAAGTTCTCGCTTGCCGGTGGACGTACTACTGACTTAACGGGGGATTGGGATGCACTGGATAGTAATTGGACTGGCACATCCTCCTATTGGGGCGCGGAGCTCACCTACAAAAAGGACAAGCTGAACGCCGGTATCGGATATCATCATTTTGGGGACGAGAAAAATTGGACGACCGCCTATGGCGACAAGAGCGCGGACATTGGTACGATCGCTCTCGGCTATAGGTTCGGCGACTTCCGTCTCTTCGGTGCCTATGCGCAAAATTTCAAGGGCGAGAGCAGGAATGGTGCGGGTAATCCTGTCGCGCACAGCAGCGCGCAGCGCAAGTCGTATACCATTCAGCTCGAATACAAGGGAGCGAAGCTGAACAAGCCCGGCTCCTTCGGCCTTGAGGCGGGATACCGCCATTTAGGCAAGTATGTAACCTTGGCTCCGACCTATGACTATACTTTCGGCGACTGGAAGGGATGGTTCGTCGGCGGCAAAGTGACGCTCATGCCGAACATCACCCTGCATCTCGGCTACAGCAACGGTAAGATGATCGGGACAGAAAAGAAGGATCAGCTTTTCTACAGCCGCTTCCAGTTCTTCTTCTGATTTTCCCACTCCTCTTCAATACAGCAAAAAAGACGGCCTCGCGCCGTCTTTTTTGCGCCTTGACTTTTGCGAAAAAATCTATATAATAAAACACAAGAGGTCAGCCGATGTTTAGCCCACGTCGGTTCTCCTCGGTAGCAGAATACGTTGAAGAAGACCGCGTAGCCTAAGCGGTTTTTTTCATTTCTTGACGAAAGAAAGTATAGCCACGATTAGGAGTGCAAAGCTTATCATCAAAGACAAGGCTTCATAGACCGTCACGGGGCATCACCTCCCTCACGGGAGAAAACCGACTCTCGACTGCCTCTTGCAAGGAAAGTATAACAAAAAACGGGCGAACAAGCAAGCGAAAAAGACGGCCTCGCGCCGTCTTTTTCGCTTGTTCTATTTCCCGGCGAATTTTTCCAGCTTTTCCGCGAGCTCCCGCACTGCCTTCTGCATGGCCTCGTACAGGCATTCCTCGCTGAATTCCTGCGTGCCGAAGCGGAGGAGATGGAGGCCGAAGGCTCCGATTTCGTACCGCTTGGCCGCCGATTCCCCTGTGCCTGTCGCTACGAAAACCGATTCCCCTGTTTTCGCGTCGATGATACGGACGGAAAGCCCTGCGCGGACAATGACCGCGGCGCTGCCGGGGCGTTTCGATTCGGAGATTCCGAGGTCGTTCAGCGTTCCCGACAGGAGATAGCGGGGCTCCGCGTCCTTCAGCGTGCGGCCGTCCAGCGCCGCTTCGTCCCGCCGCTTTTGGGCCGTGGCTTCTGTCTTGTCGACAAAGGAAAAGCCGCGCTTGGACATTTCGTCCAGCAGGCAGTCTTCCGCGATACTATAGGAGGCCAATTCCTCGCCTGAAAGGTTCGTGATGCGGACACGGCTCGTGAACGGAACCAGCGCGAACAGGGGATTTCTTGGCGCGGTTTTTTGCCGCGGTTCTTCGTCAGGCGTTTCCTCGTGGAGGCGGGAAAGACCGTCCTTGGCGACGCTCTCCGCCGCTTTCTTCGCCTGACGGTCGAGTACCGACAGCAAAAGCTGCTCGACGGTGAAGCCCTTGCCGTATTGCCCGACGACAATCTGCGTGATCTGCCCGCGCTTTTCCATGGTGTCGCAGCCTTCATAGACTTGGCCCGTCGCCGCGTGTACGAGGCAATAGGAAATCTCCGCGCGGATTTCCTTTGCGCGCATCTCGAAGTCGCGGACATTCGCGTTCCAGATCGAGCGCACCCGCTCGACGTCGATGCCGCCGAGATTGCAGAAAATCAGATATTCCGCGCCGTACCGGGCGCCAAGTTCCCGCGCCGTTTGCGCCGCCTCTTTTCCGAGGCCGTAGACGGCGCGTTCGTTTTTTCGCCACGCCTCCGCTTTTGCGTCGTCCTGTCGTCCGCAGGCGGCGTCCGCGTAGCGGATCAGCGCCGCCCCCGATTTTTCCCGCCGATACCGATGACCGCGGGCGATGGCGTCCATGTGGACGAGGGAAAGCCGCGCCGCGTCCTCCGCCGTTGGGCGGCGCATAACGACGCGGAATTTTCCGGAATCCGACAAAGATTCTTCCAGCCGGTCGCGGAAGGTCTCGAAAAATCCGCTTTGCAGCGCGTAGTCGCCGTAGCTGGCCACCTCGCCGACGAACGCCGTCACGGGAGCCGCTTCGCACCGCGCCGCGAAACACAGCGCCACGATGACGAAGCCGGACAAGAGGCGCAGCGCCCTGCGCCTTGCGCGCTCAATCCTTGTTTCGCCGCTCATATTGGCGCATACGCTTCAGGAAGCCCTCGCCGCCGTTCACGAGGTCGTCCGCCGCGTCCTCCAATGCCTTATGCACTTGCTCGAAATCCACTTTGTCCGTGCCGATGCGGATGATCCGGAGCGGCGCGTTCAGCTGCGTGTTCGTCGCGCGCCCGTCGCCGCGCCCCGCCAGCCAGAC
>CAMVJN010000169.1 GCA_947167825.1 uncultured Selenomonadales bacterium
TTGAGCCAGCGCTTGGAAAGCGCGAGGAAATCCTCGTCGTCATCCACCAGCAGCAGCGTATGACGACGCCGGGTGACAAGCGCCTTTTCCGCGTCCATGCTCACCGCCGGTACGGTCGGTTCAGGCGCAGGCTCCGTCAGCCGCTTCAGCGGCTCCGAAAGGCTCCGGTAGAGCGAGAGCAGCACGTCCGCTCCCGCCGTCAGCGCGGCGAGATCGCGTTTCTTGCCCGCCTCCTCCATCTCCGCCGCCATTTCCGAAAGCTCCGTCGCGCCGATGGACTTCGCCATGCTCTTCAGGGCATGGACCTTCACCGTGTAATTCGCATAATCGTGTTCCTTGTAAAGGCGCTCCAGCTCGTCGGCACGTTCCCCGATCGATGCGGCGAAAATCTTCAGCGCGTCGAGATATTCCCGGTTGCCGCCGCAAAACTCGACGCCCCGGCGCGTGGAAATCAACGGGATGTCGCCCAGCCAGTCCGGCAGCGGCGTGTCCGTTTCCGTTTCCGGCTCCGCCCCGCTCTCCTCGGCCAGGATGATCTTCTCGGGCGGCAGGTGCTTCAAAAGCATCGCGTCCAGTTCGTTCGGCATTACCGGCTTGGCGAGATAGTCCGCGAACCCGGCGGCCATGTATTCTTCCCTCGCGCCGAAAATCGCGTTGGCCGTCAGGGAGATGACCGGCGTACTCTTGAACTTGCCGGGATAGAGGGATTTCAATGTTTCCAGCGTCTCGACGCCGTCCATGCCCGGCATCCGGTGATCGAGAAGCACAAGGTCGTATTGTTTCTCGCCGAATTTTTCGACGCACTCCTCGCCGCTCGCAGCCGTATCGACGAAAATTTTCGTGCGCCGCAGCAATCCGGAGACGACCGCGATGTTCATGGGCGCGTCGTCCACCACGAGAATGCGCGCCTCGGGCGCGGTGAAACCCGCGCGGTGACCGACGTGCTTGCTCTCGACGCGCTTCAGCGCCTCTGTAAGGTCTCCGATGCCCTTCCAGTCCGCCACCTTCTGCACAAGCGAGAAAGAGAAGGTCGAACCTTCTCCGTAAACGCTCCGCACCTCGAGACGGCTCCCCATCATTTGCAGAAGCTGCTGGGTAATGTTGATGCCCAAGCCGGTCCCCTCGATCTTGCGCGTCTTTTCCGCATCCAGCCGGTCAAAGGCGGCAAAGAGCTTCTCCATATCCTCCTCTTTGATGCCGCGTCCGGTATCGGTGACGGAAACGTCCAGCGCAATCTCGTCCTGCGATTTCTGGTGGAAGCCGACGGAGAATGAAACCGATCCCTTCTCCGTATATTTCACCGCGTTTGTCAGGATATTCGTGATGATCTGCTTGATACGCACCTCGTCGCCGATAAGGCTGTGCGGCGTCTCGGGACTGACCCGCACATAAAGCGCGAGGCCGCGCTCCTCCGCCCGCAGGCGTATAAGATTCACAAGGTCGTTCACGAGGGACGCCAGCTCATACTCCACGGGAAGAATGTCCATCTTGCCCGCCTCGATCTTCGAAAAATCGAGGATGTCGTTGATGATGGAAAGCAGGCTCATGGAAGCGGCGCGCGCGTTCTCCGCATAAGTCAGCACGTTCTCGTCCCGGCTTTCCCGCAGGATCATCTCGTTCATGCCGATAACGGCGTTGATGGGCGTCCTGATCTCATGGCTCATCATGGAAAGGAACGACGTCTTGGCCTTGTTCGCATCCTCCGCCGCCTGCAGCGCGTCTTTCAGCGCCTTGCTCTTTTGCATGGAGCTGCGCATTTCCGTATCGATGTCCGCGAATCCCACGCAAACGGCCTTGATCTCCGAGTCCGTTCCGCCCGTCTCGGGATTCGCGCTCGAAAAGCTCAGCCTCTCGTAGCGGTCTCCTTCGTCGTACTCCGCCAGGAAGCGATAAGTCAGGATCGGGGTCTCGGCAAGACGCCGGCGAACTTCCGCGGGCTCGATCAGCCGCAGATATTCGTCCCGGTATTCCGGCTTCACGAAACGCTCGGCATACTGCCGGAATTTTTCGAGGTACGGGAAATGCGCGCCAACCTCCGGCGAGCCCGGCAGCTCCCCCTTGCGGTAGCAAATGCCTTCATCGGTGTCGAGGTCGATATAATAGACGCTGCGGTAATCGGCGGAGAGGGAATTGATCATGCTTTCCTGCTGCGCCTTCAGCTGCTCCTGCGCCAAAAGCTCCTCCTGCAGCGCGAGCTGCTCTTCCAGCTCCTGCTGCTTGCCCCGGTTCTCGGCCTCGGAAACCTCTTTTTCCAACGTGGCTTGGGCGGC
This sequence comes from uncultured Selenomonadales bacterium, assembly GCA_947167825.1. GTDB lineage: Bacteria > Bacillota > Negativicutes > Selenomonadales > Selenomonadaceae > RUG12372. The sequence goes on from CAMVJN010000169.1 coordinate 2,271, forward strand.
TCTCCTCGTTTGCAGGAACAAGACGGCAAACAAAGCAATGAGCGCAGCCGCCGTCAGCATTGACTGCACGAGGCTCCTCCTGGCGATCCCGTCGGCAATCGGGCTGATCTGCTCATTGATCACGCTTTCCCGCACAAGGTAGGTCAGCATCCAGTCCGTGCCCTTGATCGGCACATAGCAAAGCGTCTCCTGTATATTGTTGTAAGTAACAGAGATTACGCCCTTCTTGCCTTCCTCGAAATCAGCCGCCAACGACTGGAACGAGTATCCGCGCTCAAATTCGGCGTGAGCCAGCGCCTCCAGGAGATTGCTTTCGCTGGCAAGGCCGCCCAGCACCACGTTGGACAGCGCCGTGCCCTTGCGGGTGTAAATGTTGCAGAACGTGGTATTGTTGTTGTCCGATTGCAGGGAAAGATTCCGCAGCATACGGTTCATGTCGATTTCCATGAAGCAGGCGACCAGCGTTTTCCCTTCCAGCGACAGGCGATCCACCGGCATCGCGATAACCGTTTTTTTGCCGCCGTCCGAGTTTTTCAGCGAAATCTCGGGGCCCGTCAGCTTATTGCAGTCGAAGCGGTAAACGTCGATGTCCGTCCGCGTGCCTCGCGAAGTGTAAATCAGCCCGTCGCTGTCCACGAACGCGAACTTTTCCAGCCCGTAAAGCTGCTTCATGCGCGCCTGGTATGACCGCAACGCAGCCACGCTGGACAAATCCGACGGCTCGAGCAGCCCGATGGCGGCATCCATATTGGCGACGTAGCCTTCCAGTGTGGAGGAAACGACCTGCTCGCGCCGCTCCGCCAGCTCGTCAAGGTACATCAGGCTCACCGCGTGGACAGCGGCCTCCGTGTCCTCGCTGGCGTTCCTGCCCGTGATAATCGTACCGAACAAAAGAATAGCTGCGACAATGACGCTGCCGATTACAGCCTCCATCACTATGCCTTTGTTTTTCTCCGGTTCCATCCGTTCTTCCTCCCTCGTGCCCCAAGCAGCCCCCCTGAAAGGAGAGGGCAAGTTTAGCAAGAACCAATCATGCTGATCTCATGCACTCTCTGCAAAGATGCAAAAATCCTGGCAGAGAGTTTATGCAGCGGCAGCCAAACAAAAAAGGGATGCTGCAAGCAAACGGCACTTGCGACATCCCTCCTATTCTTTTCGTTTTCTTTTGTCCCCCCGCCGTCAATCAATCGGCGGTTTTTCCGTCAATGTGAACTC
>CAMVJN010000170.1 GCA_947167825.1 uncultured Selenomonadales bacterium
GATCTTGAGCCGTGGATGCTGAAGCTGGAAATCACCGAGAGCGCGTACACGGACAATATGCACCTCTTGATCGACACAGTGGCGCAGTTCCAGAAAGAAGGCTTCAAAATCCTGATGGACGATTTCGGCAGCGGCTATTCGTCGCTGAATATGCTGCGCAATATGCCCGTCGACATCCTGAAGCTCGATATGCGCTTTCTCGAGGACATCCAGCACGACAAGCGGGCCCAGGCCATCGTTCGGAATGTGGTGAACCTGGCCAGGGACATCGACATGGAAGTCGTCATCGAAGGCGTCGAGACAAAGGAACAGCTCGACTTCCTGCGGAGCATCGGCTGCAAGAACATCCAGGGCTTCCTGCTCGCCTACCCGATGACGAAAGAAAAATACCTGGACCGCTTCGTGCATAAGCCGGAGCCGCTGAAGGTGTAAATCGTACGCAAAAAGGAGCGCAGTCCGCGCTCCTTTTTTGGCATATTGCGCAAATAATCCCCGTTTTGATTTTCAATCGGGGATTATTTGCGTGATGCCATCTTCACATTTCGCCCATCTCAAAAGCGTTTTCCAAATGGCGGACGTTCCATCCTCCGTCCGGGGACGCGTAGACCTCCACCACGTCGAAACGGCAGGGCGGCACTTCTCCTTGCCGTTTGTTCAAATACCACATCGCCGCGCGGATGATCCGGCGCTGCTTTTCCGGCCCCACGGCCGCCGCCGGTTGGCCGAAGCGAGCGCTCCGTCTCGTTTTCACCTCGATAAACGAAAGCGTCTTCCCGTCCCGCGCGATCAGGTCGATTTCCCCCACCGGCGTCCGAAATTGCCGTTCAAGTATCGCGTACCCCTTTTTCTCGAGGTACGCGGCGGCGGTTTCCTCGCCCCGGTTGCCGATCCCCTTCGTGTTCACGGCATGGGCCTCTTTCTGGCGCCCGCCTTCGTGTCCATGCGGTAAATATACGCCAGCACCTCGGCCACCGTCGTATAGAGCTCCGGCGGGATTTCCTTGTCCAGGTCGAGGGCCATCAAAAGATTCACCAGGGATTTGTTCTGGTAGACCGGCACCGCGTTGGACTGCGCCGCCGCGAGGATATTTTCCGCGACGTAGCCGCGCCCTTTCGCGACGACCTTCGGGGCGGCATTTTCCTCCGGATTGTATTTCAGCGCGACGGCCTTTTTTTCCGCATTGGGGTCGGTCTCCGGCTCGGGCCGGAGGCCCCGTTTTCGATCCATCATGTTTTAACACCTGCCACGCCGACCTTGACGCTCATCAGCGTCAGCGGCTTGTCGTCGAAGGACGCGCGGAATTCATCCATGTAATCGCGGAATTCCTCGAGGTTTTCACGCTCGGAGAAATAGATTCGCACGTCAAGGTTCGTCTCTTCATACATACGGAAGCTCACATCCACGGCGCCGATGTTTTCCGTCAGCAGGCAGACGCGGATCCAGGTCTCTTTTTTCGACGGGCCGCCGTTCTCGTCCTTCTGTTCCTCGTCGTAAACGTGGATATAGGCGGGATACGGCTTCTGCATCTCGTCCGACATATAGAGCGGCGTCATGAAGCTCATGGAGCGGTGGCCCTCCGGCGTGCGCCCGTTTTCCGGGAGCAGCGAGTTTTTCATCATCGACGCGAAATCGGAAAGGCTCTTGCCCGCCCGCTTCAGAGATTTCCCGTCCCGCTCCTTGACCATCGCCAGGTCGCAAAGCTGCATGAACGCCCAAAGACGCGGCATGTCCTCCAGCCCTTTCTGCTGGGCGGACTGCAGCACGGACGCCGGGACGTTTTTTTCGCAGAGCTGCAGGAGCGCCTGCAGTTCCTTCGCGTCCCTTTCGGAGAGCATCGCCTGATCTTTGTTCACGAAATTCAGGAGCAGCTGCTCGTCCTCCTGGGTGAGCTGCGCGTTCTCCATGACCATGGAGGCAAGCTGCCTCATGGCCTCCATCATGCGCGGCGTATTCTGCATGGCGGGCGACTGCGGCATCTTGCCCAAAATAGACGTCTGCTGCTGCATTTCTCCCTGCTCGTTTTGCTGCGGCTGTGTTCCTTGCTGCTGCAAACGTCCGCGCATACGCTCAAGCCCCTTGCGCATGAGCTCCGCAAACGGGTCCTGCGGCTTGATTCCGTCCGGCGGCGTCTTTTCGGCCTGCGTCTCCTCCGCCTCGTTTTCCCACGCGTAAATCGACGCGTTGGACTCTCCGCCGCGCCGCGTCGTCGTGCTTTCCGCCTGCGAGGATTGTCCCCGTCCGGCCTGTTGCGCCTGCTGCTGTGTCGTTTGTTCCGCCACGTTTTGATTTTGGGTTCCTTGCGGCTTTTGCTGTGCCGCGCCCTCCTTCGCTTCGCCGGTCTGCGCGTTTTGCTCCGGCACGGCGCCGTCGCGCACGGCGTTTTTCTGTCCTTCCTGCGCCGCTCTCGCAGTGGTCTCGCTGCCCTTTTGCGCGGTTTCAGTTCCCTTCGCCGCGTTTTCGGCGCCTTTGGACGCAGCTTCGCCTTCCTTCTCCGCGGCTTCACCGCCTTTGGACGCGGCTTCGCCTTCCTTCGTTGCGGCTTCACTGCCTTTGGGCGCTGCCCCGCCGTCTTTCGCCACGGTTTCGCCGCCCTTCGGCGCGGCTTCTCCGTTCCTCGCCGCTGCCTCGTCGCCCTCCGCCGCCATGCCTTTCCATGCGCCGGGCATTTCCCGCGCCGCCCCCGGCTCGCCTGCCGGCCGCTCCTGTGTCGTTTGCGCCTCCGGAGTGTTTGCCGTTTCTTCCGACAGCTGCGGCGCGCCCTGCTGTGCGCCCCTTCCTGGTGTCGAAGGCGTTTCCTCCGCGTTGGGACGGGGCATGAAATAATCCATCAGCTGCTTCATGAATGCGAAGGCGTCGGACTCCGGCTGCGCGGCCATCGCCGCCGGCATGGACGCGCCCTGCTGCGCCAGCAGGAACTGCATCATTTCCGGCAAATCCTCCGCCTGCTTGCCGTCGAGGACGTCAAAGGCAAGCTTGTGGAGCATGGTCGGCGCCAATTCCTTGCCTTCCTCCGTCGCCATCATCTCTTTGAAGCCGGCGAACAGCGTCTGAAGCTCATCGCTAAGCGCGGCAGGCTTCCCCTGCTCAACAAGGGTGCCCATCTGATGCAGCATGCGCCCCAGCGTGAACATCTGGTCCATGGCGAACCGCTGGCTTTCCAGCGTCGTGCCAAGCCCCTCCGCCAGCGTCGATTCCAGCGAAAACGACTGCTTCATGATACTGTCGATCAGTTTTTGGATCTGCGGGGAAATCTTCTCCATCGCGTCTTCCTTTGTGGAAGCGATTTTCGACAGGAGATTCGCCACATCCGCGACGGAGTTTTGCAGGCTGACGTCCGTGCGCGGCGCAAACGGCGAAGACGCAGGCGTCCCCCGCCGCTGTATTCCTGAAGTCTGAGGTCCCTGCGGCCGCTCTATCGGGCGTATGCCGGTAGGCATAGCCGTCGTTTCCATCGCCATGATTCTCCCCCCTGTCGT
>CAMVJN010000171.1 GCA_947167825.1 uncultured Selenomonadales bacterium
ACAGCTTCAGCGACTTCGACTCCACCATGCGGACGTCCGGCACATAGGAAATATACAGCGTCGCGAAATCCGGCTGCCCGGTGATGGGGCAAAGGCTCGTGAATTCCGGGCAGTTGAACTTGACCCAGTAATCATTTTCCTTGTGGCGGTTCTCAAAAGTTTCCAAAACCTCCGGCGCGTATCCGGACGGATAGCCGACGCCCTTCTCGCCGAGAAGTGAAAGCCCCTCCGCTTCCTTAGCCCGCGTCATGCACTCCCTCCTTCAAATACGTCTCGTGGAAATCGTCTTCCGATACGGGACGCCCGAACAGGTAGCCCTGGATGTAGTCCGCGCCGCAGCGGTTCGTGACAATCTCGTACACCTCGTTTTCCTCGACGCCCTCGATGCAGGTGCGAATCCCGATGCTGCGGCAGAGGGTGACAGTGTATTCGACCAGCCGCGCGTCAAAATCGTTGTCGAGAATGTTCTTGACGAATTCCCGGTCCACCTTCACGATGTCGCAGGACAGGTTTTTCAGGTACGCCAGTGACGAATAGCCGGTACCGAAATCGTCCATGGCAATCTTCACGCCCTGGTCGCGGAATTCGTTGAACTGCTGGTTGATAAAGTTCCAGTCGGAGACAATGGTGCTTTCCGTCAGCTCCAGCGTAACGGATTTGGGCGGAACGCCGATCCGATGGATGGCCTCCCGGACGAACGGGAAAAACTCCATATCCTTGATCTGCACCGAGGAAACATTGATGCTCATCTTGAAATCCGGCACAATCTCGCTCCATTTCTTGCAGGTTTTCAGCGCTTCCTCGACAATCCACCGTCCCACCGGCAAAATCATTTTCGTTTCTTCGAGAATCGGTATGAACTCCATCGGCGAAACCATTTTTCCGTCCGGCCTCTTCCAACGGAGCAAGGCCTCTGCGCCGATCAGGCGTTTCGTCCGCGCCTCGATCTGCGGCTGGTAAAAGAGCTGGAACCCTTCGCAGTCATTCTCCACGCTGACCTTCAAAAGATCGCGCATGGCCATGGAACGGACATATCGGCTGTACTGCTCATGGGTCAGGATCACGTTCTGGTTTTTGCCTCCGCGCTTCGCCAGAACGAGAGCCGCTTCCGCATGCTTGAACAGCTTGTAGTATTCCTTGCCGTCCTCGGGATAGGCGACGGTGCCCGCCGACATCGTGCAGAAATACGGCTTGCCGTCGATGAACTGCTGGCGCGACATGCACGCCTGGATCGCATTGAAAACTTGCGTGACCTGCACCGCCCGCGCGCCGGGCAGGATCATTCCGAACTCGTCGCTGTCCAATTTGTAGAGCATGGCGCCGTCAGGCAATATGTTCAGGAGCTGCCGCGCCGTCATGCGAAGCACCGCGTCGCCGAAGGAGCGGTTGTTGGCCTCGTTGATGGCGCGGAAATTGTCAAGCCCCAGCAGCATGATCCGCCCGCCGATGCCGGTGCGCGCGGAATCCTTCAGCGCGCGGTTCACCGCCATCTCGAACTGTGCCTTGTTCAAAAGCCCCGTCACTCCGTCCGCCTGGTTCAGCCGATCCAAGGGATTCAGGATGCCCCCGAAAAATTGCGGCTTGCCCTCCGCATCCCGCAACAGCTTGCCGGTGACCCGCATCCACACATAATCGCCAAACTTGTCCTTGGAACGGTATTCGACATTGAAACGATCCTTCGAACCGAACCGGATTTCGTCGTCGATTTCCTTCACCCTCGGCAAATCCTTCGGATGGACAAGGGGCAGCCATGCGTCGGCAAGGCTCCCGATGACTGTGTCCCCGATGCCGAAATCCTCCGCCATCCTTTGGGACAGCAGCGTGATTCCCGCCGAGAAATCGATAACGAAATAATACGCCTCGCTCGATTCCTGCAAAACATCAAAATAAAACAGAATCTTCTCCAACAGCGGAGACAGTTTTTTCTTTTTATGCTTCATATTTCGTCCTCCAAAGAATCCCTGCCAAAACGAACCAATCCTTTGCAATAAATTATATCATAAACGGCTTTCATTTTCATTTCTTTTTCCAACTATTATAAATAAAAAAGAGGGCAAGCCCCCTTTTTTGTATTTCTAGGATTTACGTCCCTCACGCTTGAGCACGCGGCATTGGTCGAACTCTTGGACAAGCGCCCATTCCGCCGGATGGAAATCATTCTTGAACTGGGCGTCCCGCTTTTTGCTGACAATCATATAGACAGTCCGGTCGTGCGGGATGTCCTCGATCGCCCAATAGGGCCAGACGTTTTTGCTGTTCCACGACTTCCCGTCGGGACGGTTCGCCGCGATATTCTTTTTGAAGTCCACTTTGTAAATGTCGAGATTGCTGTAATACTGATGAGAAACCTTGTAATCGCCGTAGCTCAGCACAAGGTCGCCGTCCTGCACATTCCCGTTCAACGTCGCCGCGACTTCCTTGCCGGAATAGTTCTTCGCCGTAATGCCGGGGACCAGCACAAGCAAGGTGGCGATGACGAGGAACGCAATCTCGCCGAAGAACATCCTGCGCACCAGCGTCATCCTGGTCTTCAGATATTTCGCCGCGAGAATCGAAATCGGGAGCAACGACGGCATTGTATAGGTCGTGTATTTCGTCGCCATCATCTGATAGAAGATATTGATGGTCAGCGCCCAAACCAAAAGGAACTGCTCGTCCATGTCCAAACGCGGCAAGCGGCGCTCGCGGATGATCCCGCAAAGCTTGGGCGGCAGCGTCACAAAGCCCCACGGGAAGAAGATCAGGAAAAACAGGACCGAGTAATACCACCAGACATCCCACATCGGATGCTCGGAAACGGTGGCGCGGAGATAGTTGTGCACGCCGAGGAAGGTGTTGATGAAATCCGCGCCGTGCAGCAGGTACATCGGCACATACCAAAGCGCGACCACCGCGAAGAATATCACGAACCCCAGCGGCTTCATGCGCGGAATTTCAGCGAAGTCCCTGCGAAGCACAATGAAGATCGTCACGATCAGGCCGGGAAGCAGGATGCCGATCGGCCCTTTCGTCAGCACCGCAAGACCGGCGAAAAGATAACAGAGGTAATATAGGTTCTTGTTGTTTCCTTTATACGCCAGATAAAAAAACACCAGCACCGCGTTGAAAAAAACGAACAAGGTTGCGTCGGTAATCACCGACTTAGAGATCACCCAATACCCGACCGACGTGGCGAGCATGACGCCCGCCCAAAGCGCCGTCTGCGCGTCGTACAGGCGGCGGGCAAAAAAATACGTCATCCAAAGACCCAACACGCCGAAAACCGCCGGAAAAAACCGCGCGGCGAAGTCCGTAAAGCCGAATACCTTGAATGCCGCGATCAATTCCCAATAAAAAAACGCCGGCTTGTCATACCAAAAGTTGCCGAAAATGCGCGGCGAGACATAATCGCCGGAAAGCAGCATTTCCTTCGCCGTCTGCGTATAGTTCGACTCGACGGGATCGGTAATCGCGAGCTGCC
>CAMVJN010000172.1 GCA_947167825.1 uncultured Selenomonadales bacterium
GCACGAGACGATCCATCTCGTCGATCAGTTTCTTGACGTCCAGCGGGCGCTCGAAACGGGCCGCTGCCAGCGCAGGGGGAATCGTTTCCTCTACCGTCGTCAGCTCCGCCGGATTGCCGAGCAGGATCAAAAGTTTGTCCTCCTCGGTGCAGAGGTCTTTCAGGTAGACGAGCAGATCGGAAGCCTCCGAGACGAAATCCCCAAGATAAAAAATCAGGATGTCGGTTTCCCTGTGCTTTGCGTTCACGGCGGACACCGTCGCGTCCACCGGAAAAATCGCGTATCCGGCTTCTTCCAGATTCTTTTGGATGGCGTTCACCATGAACGACGCGCCGCCTCGAATCATCATCGCTTTCTTTTCCATATCCGGCTCCTTCCCCGTCGGGGCAATCCGTTCTTTTCCCGAAGAACACTGCTGCCCGCAGTCGGTCTCTATCTTATGCTCATCTCGGACCAAAATTTTAAATGAAAATTTTGACCCGAGATGCGCCTTAAACAGTCCGCTGGACTGTTTAACACAGGCTACAGCCGAGCCTGCGGCTCGTCTGACGTCTCATGCGCTTTCTGCAAAGGTTTAAAAATCTTTACAGAGAGTAGTATTATTTTATCAAATATAGGCAAAAAAGCAATCCCGCCCGCGCCGCCGATGAAGCGGCCGGCAACCTCCGGAGAGCGTTCTCGGCCTTCACTTTCTTCGCGGCCTCCGTTTTTGCTTCGTCCATATTATCGCATATGGCGATTTCCCGCACAAGCATAAAAAAGCGTCCTCGCCCGGAGCCGCTTCGTCGCCTCCCACACAAAATAATCGGTGATTCTTTCCTGCACGGATAATATGTCCTAATTCACAAAGAATTCATGTATAAATTTCTTGAATAGAGTATAATACAAATAACATATACTAATTCGCCGCGCAAGGGGGGCTTTCCATGCGGCAATTATCCTATGTCGTCCGCCGCGCGGATGACATCACGGCTTGCGTCCGCCGTTTCCGGGCGGCTGCGCCTGCGGACGGCAAAAGCCTGTTGATCACGATTTTCACGACTTCTGTGGATCACGCCCAAATCCTGCGATTGACGAGCCGGCTGGGGAACGAGTTTCCGGCCGCCGCCATCGCGGGCTGCACGACGACCGACATGATCCGCAACGGCGGCATCAATGTCAACGCCGCCGTCGTCTCTTTTTCCATATTCGACCGGAGCGAGGTCTGGGTGGATTGCTTCGACAATCCCGAAACGCTCGCCAAGGACGGCAAAAAATTTTGCGACCGGCTGAAACACGTCGATCATCTTGCGGGCGTCAGTATTTTCGGCACTTTGCACGCCCTTGACATCCAGCCGTTTTTGGACGGGCTGTCTTCCCTCGACGAACGTGTCGTCATTTTCGGCGGCGGGGCAAATACCATTAAGAACGCCCCCGCTTGTGTTTTCACAAAGGACGAGGTCATGGAGGAGGGGCTTGTGGTCATCGTTCACGCGGGCAAGGATCTTCACCTCCATGCCAGCCTGAACTTTGGATGGAAGCCTTTGGGCCGCGATTTTGTCATCACGAAAATGGCGGGTTCCCACATCGTGGAGGAAATCGACCACCAGCCCGCCGCCAAGATTTACGAGCAATATCTCGGCATCAGGCCCGATCATCTTTTCTCGCGGGACACGCTCGCTTTTCCCGTGTTCGTGCGGCGCGGCGACAGCTATATCGCGCGCCATACCGTCGGCTGCGGGCCAAACGGCTCGCTCCTTTTCATCGCCGATCTTTATGAGGGCGAGACTATCCGTCTCGCGTACGGCGATCCCGGCGAAATGATCCGGGACGCTGAGGCGGGATACGCGGACATGGCGGAATTTCGCCCGGAAGCGCTTGTCATCATGAGCTGTTACGCGCACCGTATGTTCCTGCATGGCGACGTAAAATTCGAGCTGGCGCCCGCGCGGCGCATTGCGCCGTCCCTGGGCTTTTACACTTACGGCGAGATTTTCCGCTTCGCGGGCAGCGTCAGCATCCACAATATGATGCTGCTGACCGTGGGCTTCCGCGAAGGAGAAAAGCCGTCAAAGCCGCTTCCCTCGCAAAGACAGACGCTGACGCGGTTCAAGGATTCGCTGCTTCTCGTGGCGCGTCTCGTCCATTTCGTCAGCGCGACGACGGCGGAGCTGGAAAGCGCGAACGCGGAGCTGAACCGCATGGCCCGGACAGATCGTCTGACGCAAATCGCAAACCGCGGCGAGGTGGAGGCGGTGCTGCAAAAAGAGGTTGCCCTCGCGGCGGAGGGAGGCCCGCGCATTTCCGCGCTGATGCTCGACGTGGACAATTTCAAGCAAATCAACGACACTTACGGCCACAACATCGGCGATTTCGTCTTGGCGGAAACATCGAAAGTGCTCCGCGCCCACGCTTTGCAAGGTGAAACGGTGGGACGCTGGGGCGGCGAAGAGTTTTTGTTGATCCTGCCGAACACCGATGAAAAAAAGGCTGCCCGTACGGCCGAGCACATCCGGAAGGCCATCGAGTCCCTGCGTGTCCTGCCGGAGGGCAAAGTTTTCACCGCGAGCTTCGGCGTCGCCTGTGTCGCCCCCGGCGAAACCTTCGACGAATTTTACCAGCGCGTGGACGGTGCGCTTTACCGAGCCAAGCACAGCGGGAAAAATTGCGTCCAAATCGCCCGCGTTCCGTCAAAATGAACCAACAAAAAATGGGCGCCGAAACAATTGGTTTCGGCGCCTTCGTGTTTTTGCGAAATTGTCGGCTTCTGCAGAAAGGATTATCGTTGAGCAGGAGCGTCAGCGGAAGAAACACGAATAAAAACAGATTGGATGAACAAACAAAACGGAGCCTCCTTCGGCAAAGCCATGAACCGCTGCGACGGGGAATTTACCAAGGTTGAGGCGTCATCGGCGTCACCACGCCGAAGATGTAGCCTTTCTCCCGCAAGACGCGGATGATTTCCGGCAGTGCCTTGACGGTTTCTTCGTGGCCCGCCGAGCTGTGCATCAGGATGATGGCGCTGTCCATTGTCGCCTGGCCGGCGATGTTGTCGATGAAATCCTGCGCGACGGGGCCGTTGGGGTCGGAGTCGGCCGAGCTCACGTTCCAGTCGTGCTCCACATAACCGTTTTCGGCAGTCACGGCGTCGTACGCCTCGGTGAAATGGCTCATGCGGCCGCCGGGGGCGCGTGTGATCAGCGGGCGTCTCCCGATCAAGCTGTAGATGGCTTCGTCCGCTTCTTCCATTTCCTCCAGATAATTATCGACGGAGGCATAGAGGCGGTCGTAATCGTGATCGTAGCTGTGATTGCCCAGCGCGTGGCCTTCGTCAAAGATGCGCTTCGCGGTCTCGGGATAGGCTTTGACGTTCCGGCCTACGACATAGAAGGTGGCCTTGACGCCTTCCTGCTTCAAGATGTCCAGTATGGCGTCCGTGTTCTTTTCGTCGGGGCCGTCGTCAAAGGTGAGATAGG
>CAMVJN010000173.1 GCA_947167825.1 uncultured Selenomonadales bacterium
TGACGCCGGGCATTGTCATCAACGAGGCGGTGGAGCTGGCGAAGAAGTTCGGCACGGACAATTCGGGCCGCTTCGTCAACGGCGTCCTCGGAACGATGATGCGGGAAGAGCAATAAGTAGTTGGAAGAAGCCGGGCTTCGCGAAACAGGGGTCTGGCTTTTTTCTTACGGAAAGGATAGGGGCGTATGGGAAGCGTTCACAGTGTCGGCGAAGTGACGCGATGGATACGGAACCTGATTGCGGGGGATCCGATTCTGCGCAGCGTGATGGTGCGCGGCGAGATTTCCAATTTCAATACGTACCGTTCGGGGCATGCGTATTTTACCTTGAAGGACAAGGACGCCTGCCTGAAGTGCGTGATGTTTTCGTGGCGCGACAAGGGACTGCGTTTCCAGCCGAAGGACGGCATGCAAGTCATCGCGGGCGGCTCTGTCCGCGTGTATGAGGCGAACGGCGTTTACCAGCTTTATGTGGAGTCGCTGATTCCCGAGGGCACGGGAGACCTCGCCGCGGCTTTCCAGCAGATCAAGGAGAAGCTGACGGCGGAGGGGCTGTTTGACGCGGCGCACAAGAAGCCGCTGCCGAAATTCCCGAAAAAGATCGGCGTGGTGACTTCGCTTTCCGGCGCGGTGATCCGCGATATTTACCGCGTGTCGAAGCGGCGGTTCCCGTCGGTGCAGCTCGTTTTATATCCGGTGCAGGTGCAGGGCGAGGGCTCGGCGGAGGAAGTGGCGGCGGGCGTCCGGTATTTCAATGAAAAATTTCCCGTCGATGTGATGATTGTCGGGCGGGGCGGCGGTTCGGCGGAGGATCTTTGGTCGTTCAACACGGAGACGGTCGTCCGCGCGGTTTGGGCGTCGAAAATCCCGGTGATTTCCGCGGTGGGGCACGAGACCGACTACACGCTGTCCGATCTGGCGGCGGATGTGCGAGCGGCGACGCCGTCCCAGGCGGCGGAGCTGGCGGTGCCGGATTCGCGGGAGCTTTCGGCGCAGATCGAAGGGCTCCGCGCCCGGCTCTCGGGGGCGCGGGGCCGCTGGATGAACGCGAAGCGCATGAAGCTCCTTCTGTGCCTGCGGCGGAAGTCGATGGCGACGCCGCAGCGGATTATGGATTTGAAACGGGACAGGTTGAAGAACGCGTCCGATGCGCTTTCCACGGGCGTCCGGCAGGTATTCCGCGAAAAGCAGCAGCGTCTCGATATGACGCTGGATCGAATGGAGCTTTTGAATCCGATCCGCATGCTGCGGCGCGGATACAGTATCGTAGAGGACGACAAGGGAAAACTGGTACGCTCGGCGGCGAACACGCGCGTGGGCGATACATTGACCGTGGTTCTGGCAGACGGGCGCGTTCATGCGGACGTGCGGGAAGTGGAGCAAGGAGGAAACGAATGATGGCGGCGCGGAAAGAAGCGGCGAAGGAAGCGTCCTTTGAGGAATCGCTGGCGGAGCTGGAGGCAATCGTGGAGCAGATGGAGACCGGCGAGCCGAGCCTTGCCGATCTGATGGAGAATTACAGCCGGGGCATCCGGCTTTCCCAGAAGTGCATGAAGGCGCTGGAACGGGCGGAAAAGGCGATGGACCTGCTCGTGAAGGAAGGCAAGGAAGAAACGGAAGCCTTGGAATTGGCAATCGAAGGTGAATGAGGATGCGAAAAGAGGAATGGGCGCGTCGGCGCGCGCTGGTCGAGGAGGGGCTGCTTCGCGAGCTCCGGGAAGACAAGGCCTTTGACGCGCGGCTTGCGGAGTCGATGAAATACAGCCTGATGGCGGGCGGGAAACGGCTTCGCCCGATTCTTTTGATGGCCGCGGCGGACGCGGCGGGCGGCCGGGGCGACGACTTTTTGACGTCTGCCTGCGCGCTGGAAATGATTCATACCTATTCGCTGATCCACGACGATCTTCCGGCGATGGACAATGACGATTACCGCCGGGGACGGCTGACGAACCATAAAGTGTACGGTGCGGGCATCGCGACGCTGGCGGGGGACGCGCTCTTGACGCTGGCCTTTGAGGTGCTGCTGCGGCAAAAGGGCGTTTCGCCGGAAACCCTTGTCCGCGTGGTGCGGGAGGTTAGCACGGCGGCGGGACCTGACGGCATGGTCGGCGGGCAGGCGCTGGACCTTGCCTCGGAGGGCAAGCGAATAGACAAAGAAACGCTTCGCCGGATGCACATGGCAAAGACCGGCGCGCTTTTTCGCGCGGCGGTGCGATCCGGCGCGATCCTCGCGGGGGCGGATGACGCGAAGCTGGCGGCGCTGACGGAATACGCGGAGGCTTTCGGCTTGGCGTTCCAGATTACCGACGACATTCTTGACGTGACGGGGGACGAGGCGGCTATCGGAAAGCCCGTGGGCAGCGACGAGCGCAATCATAAATCGACGTATGTGACCCTGGCTTCGCTGGACGAGGCGAAAAGCCTCGCGAGGGAAGCGGTGGACAGGGCGCATAGTTCGCTGGCGCCGCTGGGGGAGAAAGCAGCGTTTTTGGACGAACTCGTGGAATATTTGATTACAAGAGACAGATAGACGGGATTGGTTGAAAAGTATGGGCAACCTTTTGGACAGGATTGACGAGCCGGAAAAACTGCATAATCTTTCGACGGAAGAATTGGAAGCATTGGCGGCGGAGCTTCGCGAACTGATCGTCTCCACGGTGTCGCAGACGGGCGGCCATCTCGCGCCGAGCCTCGGGGCAATCGAGCTGACTTTGGCGCTTTACAGCGTGCTGCATTTGCCGATGGACAAGGTGGTTTGGGACGTCGGGCATCAGGCCTACGCGCACAAGATATTGACCGGGCGCAGGGATCGTTTTTCCGCCCTGCGCCAATGGCAGGGCATCACCGGCTTTCCGTCCCGCGCAGAGTCCGAGTACGACGCCTTCGGCGTCGGTCATGCCAGCACGTCGATCTCGGCGGCTCTCGGCATGGCGATTGCCCGCGACCTCAAAGGGCGCGGCGAGCATATCGTCGCGGTCATCGGCGACGGCGCCATGACGGGCGGCGAGGCTTTCGAGGCTTTGAATCACGCGGGGGATATCGGAAAAAATCTGATCGTCGTCTTGAACGACAACGGCATGAGCATTGATTTCAATGTCGGCGCGATGAGCGAGTACCTTTCCCGTATCCGCGTCGCGCCGCAGTACAACCGCGCGAAGGAGGACATCAAGGGATTCCTTCGCAGTATCCCGCATATCGGGGACACGGTGGTCAAGACGGCGGAATTTATCAAGGAGGGCGTAAAATCCGTACTGGTGCCGGGCGGCCTTTTTGAGGAAATGGGCTTTACCTATGTCGGCCCCATTGACGGGCACAATATCCGGCTGATGCGCGACGTGTTTTCCGAGGCCTGCATGATGGACGGCCCGAT